>NZ_CAUVFT010000007.1:0-88641 GCF_963551295.1 uncultured Veillonella sp. | reverse complement strand
AAAGAAACGTCCATACCTGTTTAGATACAAGTGGAATTTGTTTTGATCCCCACCAGGAGGTGGCATACCGTAAATTACTCAGTGTGACTAGTCTCGTCATCCTAGACATTAAGGAAATCGATCCAGCCAAGCATTTATGGTTAACGGGTAAACCGTTAGAACCCATTCTCGGGTTTGCTCGATTGACGGCAGACGTGGAAGTTCCGATTTGGGTTCGTCACGTAGTAGTCCCTACGATTACAGATAATGCCGATCGTCACTATCGTCTAGGCTTTTTCCTAGGATCTCTGAAAAATTTACAAGCCGTTGACTGCTTACCATATCACGTTATGGGTACTGCTAAATATAAGGAGTTAGGTATTCCCTATCGCCTAGAGGGCATCCCCGCTGCAACGAAAGATATTGCAGCCAAAGCGACAAGAACCGTGGTGGAAGGCATCAAGGCCTATAGACGCCATTGGTGGAGTCCCATCAAAACACAACATCAATCATAATCAAGTTTGAGGATAACTACCTCCCTTGATATATATAAATATATATATATTAAGACTTGATCTATGATAGCCCTAATCAATAGAGCCGCCCCCATACAACCGGGGACGGCTCTTATTGCATTTATATAAACTTTCTATCATACAAACGGGCTGCAATGAGGACAACCAAACAGGACCCCACATTATGAACTAACGCACCGGTAGTAGGTGTCAAAACCTCAAGTAATGAGAGAATAATAGCGATACAGTTAATGGCCATTGATAAAGCAATACTAAATTTAATAGTTCTAATCGTAGCATCTGATAGTCGCTTAATATAAGGAATTTTGCTAAGATCTTCACTCATCAATGCAATATCAGCTGTTTCTATGGCAATATCACTACCGATACTCCCCATTGCAATACTCACATCAGCAGTCTTCATAGCTGGTGCATCATTAATTCCATCACCAACCATACAAACCTTGTGGTGTTTTCCTTGCAACTCTTCAATAATACTCACTTTTTCTCCAGGTAAAAGCTCCGCATGTATTTCAGAAATACCTGCTTTTTTGCCAATATATGTAGCCGTTTCTTTACTATCCCCCGTAAGAAGTACTGTTTTCATAGCTAGACTAGAGACTGCAGACAACATATCTGCCGTATCTCGTCGCATTGTATCAGATAAAGTAATAATACCTATAATATGATTTTTATCTGCAATAATGATAGATACCTTTCCTTCACTTCGATATGTATTAACGTTTTGTTGAACCCTTTCATCAACAATAATATGATGTTCCTCAAGAAAACGTTCATGACCACAATATAATTTAACACCGTTTATTACGGCAATAATGCCCCTTCCTACGAATATCGTAAACGAAGTAGTATCAAGTATTTCTAAATCTTGATGTATGGCATGAGAAACGATAGCCTTGCCAATAGGATGCTCGCTCTTAGCCTCTGCAGATGCAGCTAATTGAAGAATATCGACCTCACTATAATCTGTATCAACGGCCAAAATAGATTGAACCGATAACTGGCCACGTGTTAATGTGCCGGTTTTATCAAATGCCATGGTATCTACTTTTCCCATAGTTTCAAGAATTTCACCAGATTTAATAATAACGCCATGTTTAGTAGCTTGACCAATAGCGGCCATAACCGCAGTAGGTGTAGCAAGCACCAATGCACAAGGACAAAATACTACCAACACAGTAACACCGACAATGATATTTCCAGTTACTAGATAGCCTATGCAAGCAATCAACAATGCAATAGGCACCAATCGACTAGCAACAGTATCAGCTATGCGCTGAATCGGAGCCTGTTTCTGTTCTGCATTTCGAATAAGCTGAATCATTTTTTGAATAGAACTATCTTCGCCCACTTTAGTAGCTATAATATCTATGGCACCAAAACAGTTAATAGTTCCACCAAATACATCATCATCAATTGTTTTATCAACAGGTATAGACTCTCCTGTCATAATGGATTGATCTACCGTTGTTTCACCGTTAATGATTCGCCCATCTACAGGTATCGTTTCGCCCGGAAAGATTCGCAAGTAATCACCACTGTGTATAGACTCTACGGAAATCATTATTTCTTTGTTATCTTGTATTTTACGACCCTTAACAGGTGCTAATGAAATTAACTTTTTTAACCCCTTTTTTGCTCGCTCGGTAGTTGATTCTTCAAGGAGAGCGCCTAAAGCCATAATAAACGCTACCTCACCAGCCGCAAATATATCTCCGATGGCAACGGCTGCAAACATAGCCATGGAAATCAATAGAGCTGATGAGATTTTACTAATTCCCTTATTATATACGATCCTTCGAATAGATAAATACACGAGAGGAAAACCACAAATAATAACGGTAACCCAAGAAGGCTCAAAAGGGAATATATTTTGAAACGGACTCTGTCCACCAAACTCCTCTATCAAATGCGGAATCCCATCAAGTAGTAAAAATAGCCCCGCTAAAATCGTCATATATAAACCAGATAATATATCATATATTCGATGTACCATACAGCAATCCCCTTATCAGACTTTCACTATCAATATGAATTGAATTATGACTATACTTACAGTACAATAATTACGATAGCGAACACTTTGTTCACTTTAATTGTATCAACCTATGGTTCTAATACAATATATAAAACATCATATATGTTCATTACGAAACATATATGATGTTTTGTACTAAAAGTATGATAGGAGTTAATATGGATCGTAGACAGAAAAGAACTCGCAAAGCCATATTTATAGCTTTTAACGAATTATTATCTAATAAGGCATATGACAAAATCACCGTTCAAGAAATCATTAGTGCCGCAGATATTGGCCGCACCACATTTTATGCTCATTTCGACACAAAAGAGGCATTACTAGAAGCCCTCTGCGAAGACTTGTTTTTACATATAAAAGATAGTATTAATCATTTACCTCATGCTCATGGTCTTTATCAACAAAGTATTTACCCAGTCTCAGTATTTGGTCATTTATTACAACATTTACAGCAAAATGAAAATAAAATCCTCGAACTACTAGCTAGTGATAATAACGAAATCTTTTTGCGCTATTTTAGAGATCATCTAAATGAGTTGGTGCAAGGATATTTCATCAATCAAAACCGTAAAGCAAATACAAATCTACCGGATGACTTTATTATCAATCATATTTCAGGTAGTTTTGTCGAAATGGTGTTATGGTGGGTAAAAAACGGCATGAAAGAATCGCCTACAAAATTAGACAATTACTTCCATGCCGTTATAGAACCTATTATATAATTATTTAAATTCTATCAAGATACTACATTAATTGGTTCATCCTTAAAGAAGGCTTGTACATTGTCACGAATAATGCCTACCAAACGCTGACGTGTTTCTAAACCTTTCCAGCCCATATGAGGTGTAAGAATAACATTATCTAATGTATATAGAGGGCTATCCTCTGCTGGAGGTTCTACCTCTTGTACATCGAGACCCGCACCTGCAATGCGTTTAGCCGCTAATGCTTCACAAAGGTCTGCTTCATTAATAAGTGGACCACGACCAGTATTTATGATGACTGCACTAGATTTCATTTTACCGATAGTTTCTTTATTAATCATGTGCTTAGTTTGGTCATTCAATGGGCAATGCAATGTAATATAATCACTATTTTCTAGTAATTCATCAAGACTTACATAACGAATACCATCTCCATCAGCCTTTGGTGTGCGTGTATGAACCAAAATATTCATACCGAGTGCTTTTGCTACTTTGATCACTTCCATACCAATGTGACCAGCACCAACAACACCTAATGTTTTACCATTCACTTCTGTGTGGCTCACTTGTAAATGTTTTGTGAAATTACTGCGATCACCTTTAGCAAGCATGCCGATTTGTTGCTGCATAGTGGATGCAAAATTGAGGATCATCATGATGACTGTATGCGCTACACGTTCCGTACTATAGGCCGGGATATTACATACGGTGATACCCTTTGCTTTCGCTGCGTTAAGGTCAATATTATTATAACCCGTGCCAGCTTCTACGATGAGCTTTACTGTATCTGGGAATTGTGAAAGTAACTCAGCAGTAACAGGAATCTCTTTTGTTACTACTACGCGAGCACCTTGAATGCGTTCAATAAGCTCTGCATTTGTACTATCCTCGTAAACTTTTACATCACTAGATAATACAGAAAAATCTAATGCATGGTCGTAATTCATTTTACTTGCATTTACCACTACTACACGTTCACTCATGAGAACCTCCTACATACATGTTGTATTCCATGTGTCTTGTTTAATACATGCCAACAACACACAGCCCTTTGCCTGTAAATTTATTTCTTACTTTCTAGTAAAAGCAAATAGCATATGAATTGAATAGCTTCAAATATATGTAATACTACTTCTATATAAATTATACTATTTTTTATATAATTTAATACTATGAATTAGTACTGTAAGTAACATATCTATTCACATCAATTAGTATACTTTCACAATTATTGTATATAATATATTCATATATCCTATAAAATTCAAAGTAAAAATCATTTTTCTGTATATAACTTTCACAAAAGTATTGTGTAATTCCCCAAAAGTTATAAAATAAGAGTAATGTTATATAGAATTGAGGAATACCATGAGACCCACCTATTTGACCATAAATACAAGTCTCGTTCGCGAGAATTTGCGTAAAATTAAAGATAGTTTGCCTGAGTGGAGCACATCTACAGCTGTTATCAAGGCCAATGGCTACGGCCACGGCAGCGTTATGATGGGCCGTATTGCTGTGGAGGAAGGTTACGAATCCTTAGCCGTTGCTATTCCGGAAGAGTCTGTACCTCTTCGCAATGCAGGTATTATGGTGCCTATTTATCTATTAGGTCTCACAAGGCCACAATCTTTTGAGCTTGTGGCAGATACGAATTCCATTCCTGCTGTTTGTGAATCTACGGATTTAGACGCCCTCGATAAAGTAGCCGATAATCACGACATGATTATTCGCGTTGCTGTTGCCGTTGATACCGGTATGCATCGCATCGGTATCAAGCCTGAGGATGCCATTGAGTTTATCAAACGCATTGAGTCCTACGAAAATTTGGAAATAGACGGATTCTTCTCCCACATGAGCAATGCTGATGCGGCGGATCAATCACACGCCCATAGCCAAACGCAAAAATTTCATCGCATGGTAGATGAAATACGGGCATTCCGTCCAGAAGCAGATTACCGTTTCTCCCTCGCCAACAGTGCAGGTCTTTTATCTGTCAAAGATAGTCTATTCACAGATGCTCGTCCTGGTATTATTCAATACGGTATCATGCCATCCCTTGATGTACCAAATCGATTAGGCTTAAAGCCGGTTTTATCCTTCCATAGTGAAGTTGTTCATGTGCAACATATCCCTGCTGGCGAAGGCATCGGATATGGGTCTACCTATATCACAGCTGAGCCAATGACGATTGCTACCATTCCTGTAGGCTATGCGGATGGTTATCCTCGTAGTTTATCCAATCGAGGTACCGTACTGATTCATGGTACGCGTTGCCCTGTAGTAGGTCGCATTTGTATGGACCAATTCATGGTCGCCGTTCCAGATACAATTACCGTAAAGCCAGGCGATAAGGTAGTTCTTCTAGGTTCCCAAGGTCATGAAAGTATCTCTGCACTAGAGATTGCCGCTCTTGCCTCTACTATTCCATACGAAATATTCTGTGGATTCTCAGAACGAGTACCGCGACAATATATATAAATAAAACAATCATGTTAGATCTCATAAGAGTCTATATTCATAACAAAAGAGCAGATGCGTCCTATAACATCTGCTCTTTTTACCTTTACTAAAAACTTATAATCTTATATCTACCATTTGATATAAAGATTTTTCTTACAAAAAAATCCCGTATCACATGCAGCGGTCTACATGTGATACGGGCTTTCTTGCTCTCCTATACCCAGCGTGCTGTAAAGCAGTTACGTTCTTATTGTGAGAGAGAGTATATATACCAAGTATATAATCTTATGATTCGGAGGGAACCACAATTCATAAGGGGCCCTCTGAATGATAGACGGCATAGGAGAGAGTCAATGTTTATCTATCCAATCCAGAGGGCTGTGTGTAATTGTTTATTGTGTGTGTTGTTTATTGTGTGTGTTTTTGTGTGTTTTATGTGTTGTGTATGTGTGTGTAAGTGTACTTATGTTATGTGTGTATAGTTTTGAGTGCTTAGTGTTCGTTTTTGAAAGGGTTTACTTTACAGCGCTATAGAATAGGAGATCAACTTATTTTGCTACCGTCCCTGTTTTAGCATCCAATACAACGGATATCGGTTTATTTTGTGCATCATGGAACTCTATGGTATATAGTGATTTTCCATTTTGATTAGCAAGAGACCACGCATTAATACCAGTCGCTACCTTGCCAGACTGTACGAAAGCTGCATTAATTGCCACATGTGGAGGTATTACTGTTCCGGCATCAATAGCACTAGCTTCCATAGATGCATCATATGCTTTAGGAGTACCATCAGTTACATTACCAGTAGCCACATCTAGAGTCATAGAATGAGCACCACTAGTATTAAAACCAGCTACTTCATAGATGGCAGTTTTACCTTGAGTTTTGAAAGATACATTTGTAATTTTGGAGTTTCCAAATTTGCTTTCGAATTGGTCAATTAAATAATTAGCACCAACTACGAAAATACTATTTTGGTCTACTACGCCTTCTTGCTGGTTGGTTGTGCTAGGTTGTGATTTTCTACTTTTAGAGTTTTTTTTTCCTCTTTAGTAGGCTCTTCTTTATCAGCTTTTTTTTCGTCTTTCACAACTTTTACTTTAGGCGCTTTATCTACTGCAGCTTTTTTAGTATTTTTAACTTCTTTACCATGCTTCGCTACAGATTCAGATTTTTTATCACCACTGCGTACTACTCTTGGTTCACTAGGAGCTTTAGCTACAGATGCAGTTTCAATAGAAGGGACCGCTGCTGCAGGATTTTCTGTACTAGGCACTACAGTTTCTTGAGCTACTGGTGTTTTAACATCTTGTGTAGCTGTTGGAACTGGTGTAGTATTACGAACTGCTGTACCTACTTGATTAGCTTCTGCTACAGGAGCTACCGGAATTTTAGGTGCAACTGCAGTAGTAGCCACATCTGGAGCCACCGCTACAGTAGGAACTACTGGATCAGTAACTGGTTGTGCTGGAGTCGCTGTACTCGCTGTTTCTTGCGTAACAGGCATTGGAGTTACTGGTTCAGCTGCTGTTACAGCTACAGTGGCACCAAATACGCCAGCCACTGCTAAAGCAATACTACTTTTTAAAATAGATTTTTTCATATTGTCCTCCTTTTTAATTCATATACATGCAACTTTACGCATGTATATTTCCAGTCAACTCAATGTCATCATGTAAGTTCCAAAACATATATCTAGCATGGACTTGTAGATATATAGTTTGGAAATTTCAGATATAGTTGAGTTTGTCTTTCGACTGGTACACATACTATCGATAGTCTATGAAGTCAAAATGTAGAAGAACCATTAAATGCTTATTTTATAGTGAGTTTAGAATGAATTTATATATAATTCCTATAAAATCCTATGGGATTTACTTTATACTTAAAAATTCCATGAATAACATGTCAAAAGCCGTTTATCCCATATATAAGGGATAAACGGCTTTCAAAATAAACGTATTGATATCTAAAAATTTACATTCATGAGCAAACTTTCACAAAAAAACACTTCAATACTAGTTATTTTTTAAGAAAAACAGTATTAATGTATTTAATTATTATATTCAGAATAAAATAACTAAGCACTATTAAGATATAATAACTAGTCAATCATATATTAGTCATCAAATTTAACAGATAGCAATTTACCGTTCATTGCATCCATACGTACATGTACCTCTTTATTATCTTCTGTACCAAAGCTAACTTTGTACACGATTTTACCTTTATCATAGCGCACAGCCCATTCGTTGAGGCTCACAGCTTTGCCTTTTGTTTGGGCATAAGCAAAGTTCACCACTGCTGCAGGAGGTAAAATTTCTCGTGGATCAAAAGATTTTTTCTTTAACGATTTATGGAAGTCCCCTTCGCGTTTTTCAAAGATTTGATTAGTAGCATAGATATACGTTAACTCATATTTACCAGTTTCATCAAAACCTTCTACATCATACTTAATTTGACCTCCATCCGCATCAAAGGCGATTTCCGTAATTCCAGCATTTGGATGATTTTGGATAAAGGCATTTAATAAACCATTAGCTCCTACAATTGCCGCATGGTTGCCATCAACAACTGCCACAGTTGGCTCTACAGCTACTAAAGGGGCTGCACTTGCATTTGGCATGCCAAATGCCGCTGCCAAGGCCAATACAAGGCTACCTTTTACAAAAAATGATCTCATTGGTTCCTCCATATCTCAAACAGTTATCATAACAATATATATACAATTATACACTAAATCAACACGGTTTATAATCTTTATTTATATAATTAGTGCATGTACCTGCACCCTATGATACAATGCACATAGATTCATTTTTGTAACTACATGTGAGCTAACTATGATTTCAATTTACCCCACTATATATCACGAATTTCAATGCAAGGCCAATCGATGCGAAAATACATGTTGTCAGCTGTGGACCATCGATATAGACGAGCCTACTGCCAAACGTTACCATGCTATGACTGGTCCTCTTGGTGAAAGTTTACAACAAGCCATCACGGTTGATGACGAAGGTAGTCATTTCGTATTTTCCAAAACACAACCTATGTGCCCCTTACTCAATGAAAATGGACTGTGTAAGGTTGTACTCGAATTGGGCGAAGAAGGACTTTGCGACACCTGCCATATGCATCCGCGCTTTTATAAATATATTGAAGACTTAGAGCTATGTGGAGTCGGTTTATCTTGTGAAGCCTCTGTTGAGTTATTAGCTCAAAATAAAACGATAGACTCCCTCCTCTTTACAATTGAGGATGACGATAACGAATTTACGTCTGAGGAGCGATTAACACTTCAGAATGTATTTGAATTATTGACCTTTGATTTAGATCCTAATCTATTCCAATATGCGCCAAATCCCACAAAGCAGTCTTTCAAAGAATTATTAGACCTATATAAAAAAACGGAACCCATCGATGAAAATTGGACTGCACAGGTTAATACATTATCTAGTAAACTAGACCAACTCACCGCATCCGTACAGACCTATATACAGCAAGAGGATATGAGCCTATTTAACAAAGTGTACCAATATATATTGTATCGCCAAATTGATATGCTATCAGACTATTCCTTGGAATCTATCTTAGCTTATGCAAAGGATGGTACTGACTATATACTTATGGCTAGCGCCTTAGAGGGGCAGCCCTTAAAGCAAATTGCAAGATGGTCACAACAAATCGAATACGACGAAGATAATGTAGAGCTCTTATTACACCATTACGAAGCTCAACTAGGTTAATGAGCAAAAAACCGCAAGATATGTATCTTGCGGTTTTAATTCTTATCACAATATATTATTTGAATAATGTATGGACAAAGCGAATCCATTGAGGCAATGCTGATATAGATAATAATGCCACAATAAACATAACAATATAAGTTTTAACGATGCCTAGTCCAACATAACGTCGCATTAATTGAGCTATAATAAAGACAGCATAATATTGGCTAAACATCGTAATAAGATATGCCATATCCCCTACATACTTTTGAAGGGATAGAAAGAAGAAAATAATCCCTATTATATGGACTAATAGTAATACAACCGTGCGAAGCGCATTTGTATAAGCTATGCCATATATATAATTGCGCAGCACGCCGCTATAAGTACCACGACCCCCTACTAAAATAAGTAAGCGCCATATGACAAATGAACCGATGATAATTTGAAAAATCAAGAATGTAGAACTTGCTAGAGTGCTAACTAAATCAAAGTGAGTTAACCCAGTAATCCGTTTAATCCCAAGCAATGGAGATATAACTTTCACCATAAACGGTAAGCTATAGGTCATTATATATAATACAATAGTAGATACAACTAGATTCAGAATGGCTCTCGTATGAGATCCGTAATTGATAATATTTTGAAATGATTGTTCGCTAAGTTTGGTAAATAAATGTAATATATCCTTATACCATGTCATTAAATGCTCCTTTTAGTTTAAAACTAGTAAAAAAGGACGAGTCATAGCTCATCCTAGATATATCATATGTATTTTATCGAGTCAACATATAAACCCATTCAAACACGTGTGCTACCAAAAGAGCAATCAACATTAGAATCAGACCTTCATAAGGGGTCCCATTAATACATGCTCCCGCAATACGTCCCATAGTTTGTAACAATAATACGGTACTTAAAATACATAGCACAATCATACAGAAGCCAATGATCGCTTGCAGTATTAATGGTACCGAAGTTAGAATCAGCATAATCCCTGCTGTAAAAGTAATCAGTGCCACAACAAGTTGAGCAAATGACATGATATGCAAAATACCGGTTGTAACAGTTCGAACATAGAATTTACGCTGTTGAGCAACCGCATAGACTATAATGATACATGCCATGAGAATGACTTTTCCGATTACCCATGCAAAGCGACCTACATTCCAAAATTCTCTAGGCCTACCCATCTGTTCCAAAAAAAGTTGTATTTCATGTTGACCTACCGGAAGAGATAGTAATTCCCACCTTACCAATAACGAAGAATTACGTATAAACGCACGTATAGCATCTAAATATACGCCTTCACCTACAATAGTAAATTGATAGCATATAAGTGTTAATAGCAACATTCCTATGAGTTGCCCATAGGCAATATCAAAGTGATACATACGAGGATTATTCTCTTCAATAGGGTTTAATAAACGATAGATAAACTGCATTAAACCTACCATCATAAGTATCACCACCTTTTACACAATATACATACATAACATTCAAGTTTAAATACTATAACATACAACACACCAAAAGGAACTATAAAAAATAGTTCCTTTTCATTTTCCGTTCATCATTATAGCACAAAAGAGCCTATAAAAGAATGTGGTTTCACCATATTCTAATTGCGATTCCTTTAAAATATAAAAAAGGGGCTGTTTTGTTACAGCCCCCTTTCATATTTTTCATGTTATGTAATTATCTGGAAGTAGCAAGTGCTATCATGCCAATCAAGATACCTAAAACGATTATGGGAATTAAACTCGTAATAATAGAAATGCCAAAAGTTGCTAAACGGGATTTGTTAATTTGGCGGCTTAACAATGTTAAACATACCCAGAATGTATAAACTGCAAAAGCTATCGTTGCGAATATAATAATAATTATCCATACGATACTACCTACTGTAGAATCAGGATTAGATCCTAGTAGCAACAAAAATGGCAATGATAGTAATAGAAAGCCAATGAAATATACTAGGCCCATAATCTGATTATAAGCTTGTTCATACCACATGATCTTTAACACAGACTCATATGTAGTATTCGCATCAAATTTATTGGCGACCCAAGAAAAAATAGCAGAATAAATAGCAATACCAATAAAAGCAAATAACAAGCCAACCGCTAGGCCTAATAGGCCGACCCCAGAAAGAGCAGCCGCACCAGTAAGTGCAACATTAAGTTTATCTACAAATATCATACCCACAAGAGCAGGTAGAATATTTGAAAATACGAATGACATTAATGCCAAAGCTGCTGTAGCATAGAACCCTTTTCGACAAGATCCATGTTCTACAATCTGTGGAATACCACGTTTAAAGGGAGCTACCATGAGTTGCCAAATATCTGAATACCATTTTGTTTCCATAAAACCTCCAAAACACCTATATTTTTCTAATCGTAACACAAACAAACCATTTATAATACTATACCTTATAACTTTTCACTTTTAATTAATTGATTCCCTTCAAAATAATAATTATGGTCAAGACCTTTCATCAGCAACCTCTGATTTATTAATGATAACCATATTAGGTCTCCTTTTTATTTAATCTGATAATATATTATACTATATAATCTAACTTTTAAGATATTATTTCAGCCTATTATAACGCAAAAAAGCAGCCCACTAGGGGCTGCTCTGTTATTTATCTTATTGCAAAGATGCTGCAATTTTTGTAAGGTTTTCATCCATACGTTCTAAGTATGTTTTATTGTCTTCGTTACTTTCGATAGTGTAAATAGTTTCTACCTTAGCCCCTACTTCTTGTGCCAAAGTTTTGGATACTTCTGGGCTAGCCATTTCTTCTGCAAAGATAGTAGTAATATGGTTTTCTTTAGCGTATTCGATGAGTTTAGCCAATTGTGCTGCATTAGGTTCGCCTTCAGCAAATACATCTTCCACACTATTCTGTTCTAAACCAAAGTCACGGCATAGGTACGCAAACGCTGCATGGCCTGTAACAAAGTTTTTATGAGGAGCTTTGGCGAATTGCTCTTCATATTTTTTAATCATTGCATCTAATTTAGCAATGTATTCAGTATAATTCTTTTCATAATAATCCTTGTTTGCTGGATCAACTTTTACAAGGGCATCCTTGATATTTTTCACTTCAATTTTAGCATTTTTCAAAGATAACCATGCATGAGGATCTTCTGCACCATGTTCTTTAATTTCTTCTGGGTCAGTATTTTTAATAGCTTCAACACCTTCAGTAGCTACAACAGATACGAGTTTATCATTTTTAGCTGCTTCGATAGCTTGTTTTGCCCAAGGCTCCATACCAAAACCGTTATATACAAATACTTGAGCTGTTGCCAATTGTTTCATATTTTCAGGCTTCAACTCGAAATCATGTGGTTCCACGCCATCTGGTATAATAGTAGATACCTCTACCTTGTCACCACCAATAGCCTTTGCAAACTCAGCCATTGCATTAAAGCTTGTTACCACTTGGATTTTTTTACCTGCTTGCTCCTTCTGTGCATTCGGTGTATCGTTGCCACAACCTGCAAATAAAGCAGCCATCATAATACCTACAACTAACAAAATCAGTTTCTTGATCATCGTAGTCCTCCTTTGTAAAATACTGATCGCTATGCCTATACAGAATACACTCTATTCTTTAGTTGCAGTTGCGACTCAGTTGCATTTGTAATATAGTTATAGTATAAACTTACTTAGAATTTTGTCAATCAGAAATGTGGTTTTCATATGTTATTTATAGAACATCTTTATTTTTCCTATCAAGGTCAACCGCCTTATGTGTTAAATGACCTTAATTTACATATTCACAGCGGTGATTATATATCCATCGTAGGAGACAATGGGTCTGGTAAAAGTACCTTGCTCCGCCTCATTTTAGGATTTCTTACGCCGGTAAAAGGTTCTATCAAGCGAAGCACCAATAATATTCGGTATGTGTCTCAAAAAAATGACTTCTCTCACGCAGGCTTTCCTATTACGGTAAAAGAAATCCTCGATTCCTACCGAAAACTTTTAAAGATTCAGGATAAGCAGGAAGTCAATCGCGTATTAAAGCTTACCCATATGATGGAATTTAAAGACCGTCTCATTAGTAAACTTTCAGGTGGACAAGCTCAGCGTGTATCTATCGCCCGTGCCCTCATCGGTAAGCCAGATCTTATCATCCTCGATGAGCCTTCAACGGGTATCGACAGAAAAAGCCAAGAGGGCATCTATGCTCTACTTCGCAATTTGAACCAAGAACACCATATTACGATTATCTCTGTTGAGCACAATATCGAAATGGCGCTTGCCAACTCTACCAATATCTACCATATTGCAAATGGGCAAGGTCACCTTTGCTCCCCTGAGCAATATGCTAGAGAAATCATGCACAGTACAGGTCGCAATCCAATAGATCACGAAAACTGCTCCTGTTTCACAGATGTAACAACAGAGGCTCAGGCTCAGGCTCAGGCTCAGGCTCAGGCTCAGGCCGATGATACCACAATTGAGGAGGTATACCATGTTTAATTATGATTTCATGCAAAATGCCTTCTTTGTAGCGATTTGTATTTCTCTTTTATGTCCATGTATTGGTATCTTCATGGTGCTACGCCGTTCTAGTATGATTGGGGACACCATGAGCCATGCATCGCTGGCAGGTATTACGCTAGGCTTATTGACGAATACTAATCCAATTTTAGGGGCTTTTATCTTTACTGCTATCTGCGGTGCACTCATCGAGTTCTTGCGAAAATATTTTTCACACCATCTCGATTTGATTCTTACTATAATCTTATCCCTCAGCATTGGTACAGCTATTACGCTTATTAGCTCAGGCAAACTAAAGGCTAACGCAAATGTATTCTTTTTTGGTAGCATCCTAACGGTAAACGCAACTGATATGATTAGTATTGCTGTGCTTACAATCTTATCTGTACTCACCTTATATTTCCTATACAACTCACTTCTTTACATCGCCTATGATGAAGAGGCCGCTCGTGTAGCAGGTGTTAAGGTAGATTTTATTAACTATATCTTTGCCATCTTAATGGCTGCCGCCGTATCTATATCCATTAAAATTGTCGGTGTTCTCGTATTAAGTGCCATGATTGCACTACCAGTAGCATCGGCATTACAATTAGAAAAAGGATTTAGAACAACACTACTCTGTTCCATTGGATTTAGCTTACTCGCTATGATCATTGGACTCTTTGGATCCTACTTCCTTAACGTAGCTCCTGGTGGTTTCGTGTCTCTAACATCGGTAGGTATTTTACTAGTAGTATTAGTCATTAAGAATATTCGAGCTATCATACGACGCGTGCAATTTAGCAAATAAACTAAAACAATCATTAATATGTTTAGATATAAACAACATAGCTAGTTAGAGTAATATAGCTAGTTAGAGTTGAATAATATAATTAGTTAAATTAAAAAATACAGCTAACTAAATCCGATAGTATATTTGATATATTGTTAGCCATATAAATCATCTAACTATACAAGTGTATAACAGTTTTAGTATTAAAACAGAATCGAAAGAGAGTTATGAATACAACAGCTTGGCCGGAAGGCATAAAAAAGACCAAACAGCGCGAAGCCATTTGGTCTGTATTAACAACTACAGATAAACCTATTACAGCCCTTGAAATCGCAGAACGCTTAGGTGACGGTAGCACTACTTGGATGTCTACTATCTACCGTACACTTGAACTATTAGAAACTAAGGGTATCGTTACACGTACCACGCTCATGGGTAGTGAGATGGCATATTATGAAATTACCCCTCATACACATCGCCACTATGCTGTATGTATGAGCTGTGGTGCCATGATACCGCTCCATACCTGTCCCGTCGTAGAAATGCCACAAGAACTTAACGATGCAGGATTTACTGTAACAGAACATCACCTTGAGATCGCAGGGATTTGTAAGAAGTGCAAAAACAAGAAGTAGAAAATAGACAACTAATGTTTAAACAACAAAAAGGACGCAACTGATAGTTACGTCCTTTTTAGTTTTAAAATATATTTTGTATTAACCTTATTTAGCTTTCACCAATTACAGCATCAACGGAGCCACTACGAAACCGAGTGCTACAGAAATGGCGATGGCAAGTACGCCTGGAATGAAGAACGGATGGTTAAATACAAGCTTACCGATTCGCGTAGAGCCCGTATCGTCCATTTGTACAGCCCCCAAAAGTGTTGGATATGTAGGCAATACGAAGAGTGCAGATACAGCTGCGAAGGATGCGATAATAATATAAACCGATCCTGTGTTCTCTGGTGTAATACCGAGAGCTAGAATTACAGCTGGTACCAAAGCTTGTGTAGTTGCCGCTTGGCTATACAACAATGTACTTGCAAAGAAGAAGGCTACCGCCA
The DNA here is from genome assembly GCF_963551295.1 of uncultured Veillonella sp. NCBI lineage: Bacteria > Bacillati > Bacillota > Negativicutes > Veillonellales > Veillonellaceae > Veillonella > uncultured Veillonella sp. The sequence continues at coordinate 72,825 of NZ_CAUVFT010000007.1, read as the reverse complement.
ATAGGAACGGATATGCTGTTACCATGCTAGAAGCGAGTGCTTTAATTTCAGGAATATGACCTTTTACAAAGGTATCGCCCAACCATGCTACACCTAGTACGCAAACACAAGCAGATAAGCCGGATTTGAATGTACTTGTATTAACAAGTTCTGCTGTATCAAGCTTACAGAAGAATGTTATAGCAGCCGCAATAATCATCATAAATCCGATGATAGCATCGTTTCGACCAAAGATAACTGGTTTAATAATACCAATATTTTTGGAAATTGCAGTTGCGTAGAATACGATACAAATGATACCAATCAAGAAAATCAGTACAGAAGTTTTCGCACCAGGTTTTAAATGGAAATCAGTGCTTTTTTCACGAGGTGGCGCCACGTGACCTGCTGCCAAACGTTCTTGATATACTGGATCAGAAGATAAATCATTATTCGTAAAGGTAGACATGATAAATGCCGTAATCATAACCCCTACGAATGTTGTGGAAATACAGATCGCAAGCAATGTAGGATAGTTAACACCATATGGTTCAAGGAACCCACTCATAGCAACTACTGCTGCCGATACAGGGCTCGCTGTGATACCAATTTGGCTTGCTACAACGGCTATAGATAATGGTACAGATGGCTTAATGTTTTCACTTTTCGCCACCTCTACGATTACTGGAATCATAGAGAATGCTGTATGACCAGTACCCGCTAAAATAGTTAAGAAATACGTAACAGTTGGTGCTAAGTAGTTGATATGCTTAGGATTTTTACGCAAAATACTTTCAGCAATGCGCACCAAATAATCAAGACCGCCGGCTAACTGTAAAGCACAGATGGCTGCGATAGCAGACATGATAATCAGAATTACATCCCATGGAATCTGTCCCGGAAACATCCCCATACCAAGGCTTAACAACACAACCCCAAGGCCGCCAGCGTAACCGATGCCCATGCCACCTAGGCGAACACCGAGGAAGATGGCACCAAATAAAATAATAACTTGCATAATTACATAAATGTCCATACGATGACCTCCTTTATACATATATAGTATCATAGATATGCTAAATAATCATCGAATTTTGGCAATGTATAGTCTATAGTTTAAAATATGACGAAATTTAAATATGCTATACAAAAAAACTACACCCCATTGCCTTAAACTACTAACAAAAGACAATAGGTGTAGCTTTCCAATAATTAATTTAGCATTATAAAATAATTGGGCGCATATCTTCAAGTATCCCCTCTTCCTCAGTTGCACGTTGGATACTTTCACCCACAATACGAACCATATCCTCTAATTGTTCCACAGTGGATGCCAATGGAGGCATGAGAATAACCACGTCACCGATAGGACGACAGATAAGTCCTTGCTCACGGGCGAGGATTGCCACCTTAGCGCCTACCGCATCATTCGGACGATACGCTTCGTGGGTGGACACATCTTTTTCAAGTTCAATGCCTACGATAAGGCCCCGTTGACGAACCTCTTTAACATGCTGCAAGGACTTAATAGGTTCTAGTGCCTTTGTGAAAGCTTCTACTTTAGCAGGCAATTGTTCAATTACCTTTTCATCACGGAATACTTTCAAAGAAGCCAATGCAACGGCACAAGCCAAGGCATTACCGGTATAGGAATGACCATGATAGAAGGTTTTCTTTTCTTCAAAAGTGCCGAGGAATGCATCGAATACGCGTTTTGTAGTCAAAGTCGCGGCCAACGGCATGTAACCGCCAGTAATCCCTTTAGACAAGGTCATGAAGTCTGGAGATACCCCTTCGTGTTCGCAGGCAAAGAATTTACCAGTCCGACCAAAGCCTGTAGCCACTTCGTCGACGATGAGGAATACATCATGTTGTTCTGTTAACTCACGAACACGTTTCAAATAGCCGTGAGGCATTACGAGCATGCCTGCTGCTGCTTGCACCAATGGTTCCATAACGAGAGCCGTGATTTCATCGCCTTCTTCGTTAAGGATGCGTTCCAATTCAGCCAAAGACTCTTCAAAGGCTTTATCTCGATCTGCCAAATCTCTATACACACCAGGGCTTGGCAATGTTAATGGTTTAAATAATAGATTATGGAATACTTGGTGAAATAATTGAATACCACCTACGGATACCGTGCCTAATGTATCCCCATGATAGCCTGCATTGAGGGCAATAAACTTAGTTTTCTTAGTTTGCCCCACTTGCTGACGATATTGATATGCCATTTTAATAGCCACTTCGATAGCTGTACTGCCATCATCGGACAAAAATACTTTATCGAGGCCTTTTGGAGCAAGCTCTACAAGTTCTTTACACAATTGTGCAGACGGAGGACTTACGAGACCTAATAATGTGCTATGTGCAATTTTATCGATTTGATCCTTCAATGCTTGGTTCAATACAGGATGGTTGTGACCATGAATATTAACCCACAACGAAGATACGCCATCGTAATACTTTTTACCGTTCTCATCGATGAGATATACCCCCTCACCGCGTTCAATTACCACTGGCTCTTGTGCTAGCCAATCTTGCATTTGTGTAAATGGATGCCATACAAACTCGTGGTCCCATTGTGCTGCTTGTGAAAGCTGTTTTTCTGCCATTTCGTCACCTCATACTTACTAAGTTTTACAAACTATAACTCTCTATGACTATAATTAATGTAAGTTAACTTACTATATAGTAAGTTATATAACTATACATATCTAACTACGCTAAATTGATGTATATAATTTATGCTAAGTTTCTACCACTAATAAATAACGAATTATCCGATCTAAGCTTTATAGCCCTAAGACGGTGTTCCATAATTCCTTAGAATCAATAAAAGAGCGAGCCCAACCAAGTTGAACCTTGTGAATATCCGGGCCTTGGTATGGCGGTACTACAGCTACTACGGGAACACCTGTGTAACGCTCCATATCTGCCACATTTGTTTTCAATAAAAACAGGTCTACAGCTGTCATATCATTTACGATAATGGCTTTTACCTCGATACCATGCAATTTAGCATATTCGCAAGTCAAAACGACACGATTAATAGAGCCAAGCCGACCATCTGCTACAATAATAGCTGGTAATTTGATATCTTTCATAAAATCCGTGAAAGTTTTATCTCCATAGAGAGGAGTCGTGATACCGCCAGCACCTTCTACAAAGGTTATGTCATAGCGACTCACTACATCTAATGTATGTTCTACAAGACCATCATAGTCAATCTCGATACCAGCCAATTCCGCTGCAAGGCGAGGAGAAAAATCACCGGCAATAGCATAAGGATTCACTTCATGACGACGAGATTCAGGAATACCTGCCGAGCGCATCAAATGTGTCGCATCTTTACTCTCAAGGCCGATATTATAATTATCCTCATCCATCGTCACACATTCAGGGAAAGGCACTGCACTAGAAGACACAGGTTTCACCATCCCAACAGCAAAGCCATCGTCTACAGCCATCGCTCCCAATAACCCGGTCACAAACGTCTTACCTACATCTGTATCTGTACCAATTATAGAAATACCTAACTGCTTCATACAAAGCTCCTCTCAAGCGAATACTTACTGCCGCATAGGTTAACTAATTTATGTGATTAAGTTTACAATCTAATTACAATATACAGCGAAAAGGAATATATAGTCAACCTATTATTACGCTTAAGGTTTACCATAATAGGACTATATGGGGCCCGAATACATTAGTGAGACCCTAGTTAAAAATCACAGAACCTAGCTCATCGCTCCAAAGCGAGCTAAGTCGCTCTTTACTAGGTTCTGTGATTTTTATGGCTGTACTTATGTAATAGTCCCATATAGTCCTACCATCAACCTTAAATGCGAAAATAATAGGTTGGCTATATAGAGAGCAAGAAAAGGGAATGGCTAAGCCATTCCCTTTCTTTGTTCACTCTTGATGCGGCGAAATTACGCTAACTCGTTAATAGACATTCAGATTTGATGGAACTAATTCATAGGTACAGTTGGAAAAAGAACGATAACTTTTTCGTCCCTTACTCATTTGATACAGTGAATTTTGTTTTATTGATTTATGAATAAACTCGATGGGACGAGTTCACAAATACAGTTATAAAAAGAGTGATGACTAACCGATTAGCGACTTAGCTCGCTTTGGAGCGTAGAGGTTAGTCATCACTCTTTTTTACCTAAATGTAGTTATCTAACGGGGCCCCATCGAGACCACCGCTAAATCTCAATATAACGAAATTCGCCTGTATCAGGATTCATCATACCTCCATAGAACCCCATTCCTTTTGGAAATAGTGGATGTTGGCGTAGGAAGTTAACTGTATAAATTACATTGTCTTCAGAAATATGAAATCTATCCATCCAATCGATAAGGCCTGGTTCGATCATGCGAATAGCATCTTCACTAATACCTTTCGCTTTCATAGATTCCATAAAAGTAGTAGCAGAAAAGTCGATCATACCGCAGTTTTCATGACCGATGATTAGCACATCTTCAATTTCCATACCATAGGTAGCAACGAGCAGACTTTGCACGATGTTATCGATAGGTTGTGTTACACTATTGCCTGCAGTTTTAATGACAATTATCTCTCCTCGATGAAAGCCTAGTGCTTCTTCTAGCATACCTACTAAGCGGGTATCCATACAGGTTACAATACCTAACTTTTTTGTAGGATGACTTGTTAATCCGGCCTTTGGTAACTCAGGATGATGTTTTACATAGTCTTTATTGGTTTCAATTATTTTTGCAATGTCAATCATAAGGGCCCTCACTTTATATACTCTATTTCCACCTGAAATAGATTCTATTCATTATATACACCTTATTCATCATAAAACAAGTTAAATTTATCACTTATAAATAATTATTACAGCCTATCCAAACCACACAAAGTTCATTACTCAAGTAATAATTCTATACTCATAATCAATATTTATCTTCACAGTCCTCAATACCTTTACATTCACAAGAAATGAATATTCTGTATATTTCTTATATATGTGGTAGATTTAAAAACCCTTCCTATGGTACTATTAACACTATAGAAAGCAAACGCCACATGATACCGCATATGACGTGAACTGTATGTACAGTAAGGAGGTTTTATAATGGGTATCAATCAAAAAACGTTGCCAGGCATTTTACTCTGTGCCATTCTCGCTATTCCTTGTTGGTTGCTAGGACAGCAATTTCATCTAGTAGGTAGTCCAATCTTTGCCATTATTTTAGGTATAATTATCGGTTCTATCTTCACATCATGGAAACGGGAAAAAACAGGTGCTGGCATTGGGTTTACATCAAAAAAGATTTTACAATGGGCCGTTATTTTGTTGGGCTTTGGTCTTAACATTACACAGATTCTACATGTAGGTTGGATTTCTTTACCTGTCATCATTTCTACCATCGCTACATCGTTAATCGTATCCTATGTTATTTATCGATTAACTCATATTGACTCTAACTCAGCAGTCCTCATCGGTGTTGGTTCATCCATTTGTGGTGGTTCTGCTATTGCTGCGGCGGCTCCAGTTATTAAAGCAGAAGATCATGATATTGCACAAGCAATCTCTGTTGTATTCTTTTTCAATGTAGTAGCCGCCTTTGTATTTCCTCAATTAGGTGACGCCATTGGACTCTCTAACATGGGCTTTGGATTGTTCGCTGGTACTGCAGTTAACGATACTTCTTCTGTAACAGCAACAGCTGCTGTATGGGATAGTATGAAAGGTACTGGCACACAAGTTCTGGAATATGCTACTATCGTAAAGCTAACACGTACCCTAGCTATCATTCCTATATGCTTAGGTCTTGCTAGTTATCAAGTATACAAAGCTAAGAAAAATGCCTCTCAAACAGATGGCGCAAATGTTAGTATTGCTAAAATTTTTCCAAGATTTGTTTTATACTTTGTACTTTGCTCCCTTGTCACAACAGCATTATCCTATGCTAATGTAGATATTCAATTCTTGAGTATCTTCAAAACAATTTCCAAATACTTTATTACAATGGCCATGGTAGCAATTGGCCTTAATACAAATATTGTAAAATTATTAAAATCCGGTGGCTCAGCCCTTGCCTTAGGAGCTTGTTGCTGGATTGCTATCTCCGCTGTAAGCCTTATGGCACAACATATGATAGGTTTATGGTAGAAAATATACAGATATTGTATATTATGTTATAATTATATATGAATAGAATAGTAAGGACCCCTCCAGTAATGGAGGGGTTTCGTGCTACTATTCACCTTATTAGTACTTTATCATACCATAGTCAGGAGGGTTAATATGTACTTCTTACAAGGACTTCTTGTCGGCCTCGCTACGTTTGCCCCTGTTGGCATGCAAAACCTCTTCATTATTAATACGGCCTTGGTGCAACCTGTTCGCCGTATTATATTGACGCTGATCATACTAGCGTTTTTTGACATGAGTTTAAGTGCTGCCGCCTTCTATGGTATTGGTACCGTTCTTGAAATGTGGCCACTCACAAAACTCATAGTTCTCATCTTTGGGGGACTCCTCATTGTATATATGGGTTTTAATATATTTAAAACTCAACCAGACATACGCAACGTAGACACGCATATTCCAATTAGGAAAATTATCGTCTCAGCCATCGCTGTATCATGGGGCAATCCACAAGCCATTCTAGATGCGACAATGATGCTCGGTGCTTTTCAGGCTAATATTCCAAAAGAAAGCATCTACCACTTCTTCTCTGGTTTCTTGGTAATGACACCTATTTGGTTTGGATCTCTAGCTACCACAATGCATCTTCTAGCTAAAAAAATTAAGATTACTCATATGGCATGGATTAACCGTTTCTGTGGTTCGGTTCTCGTCATTTACGGTATCAAGCTATGTATTGATGGCCTCATGATGTTAAAAGACTTTTTGTAAGGCTATACTCATAGATACAAAAAAAAATTTAAATTTCTAATACTATCATAACTATATAAGGAAAATACAAATAGACGATGTGCAGAAAAAGAAAAAAGTCGTTAGCAAATTGCTAACGGCTTTTTCATTTATAATCTCATTTATAATTTTTCAAGTACCTGCTGGAACATATCTCTGAGTGCTACAATATATGAATTATTTTGATTTCGTTGAGATATAAAGTAGTAGTGGCGTTCCATAGGTTTACCATGATTCATCAGTCCCTTACGTTCGATACCTGGCATAGGATCTGTTAAATATTTAAAACAATCTAATAGTAATAGCCCTTGCTGCCCTGCAACTAAGTATCGTGCTTCTTCTAACGTACGAGCATAAGCGAAGGCGCCATTATAACCTATGGCTTTGCGATAGTGTTCTTCTTCAGATAAGGTATATTTCCCACGACACAATAAAATAAGTGGTAAATCATCGATATCCTTTAGTTCTACACAGTCTTCATTAGTATATCCTTGTGGTACCTCAATAAATGTAGTGGCTTTATCAATTAAATGACTTTCAAAATCATCAGATAAAATTTGCCATTGATCATTAAATACTACATCTACACGACGATCACTGAGCATGCCATATAGCTCTTCATGACTGCCGCTGTACATACGAATATCTAAATTTTTATAACGCTTTGCCATGTGAATCACCGTTTGCTGCATAGCAATTCCACTGTAACGATTCAAATAACCAATGCGCAAACTCACACGTGCATCTGTACCGATACGCGTCGTTTCTACCTTAATATCATGAAACCGTTCTAATAGTTTTTTCCCAGATCGATATAAATATTGTCCTGCTGGTGTTAGATGAAAGCTTCGTTTTTCTCGAACCATTAGTTCAACACCAAGACTAGTTTCAAGAGCTTTAATTTGCTGAGATATAGCAGATTGAGATACATATTGCTCTGTTGCAGCTTGTGTAAAACTGTTGTTATCTACTACACACACAAAATACTCTAATTGTTTTAATAACATAACGATGCACTCTCATCTCTCTTGCAGATTAGACAGCTCAATATCTTTGAAACATTTCGCAACATACGGCCCCATATTGGAGTTTGCCATACGTAACTTTTACATATTATCTGTATATTATCTATATATTTTTTATATATTATCTATACATTATCTATATAATATCTATACATATTACTAATTATAGTTAACTATATCTAACTGTGAAAGCTACTCAGCTATAATGATTTACTTTCACTAGGAATAATTAAACTGCGATAAATAAATAGCGCCGCTACAAAGAATATAGCTGCCGTAGACCAAAATACAGCACCATACCCACAATTACGAGCAATCATGCCACTAAGGACAGGCCCCAATACATTTCCCATCATGGCTACACTAGACACCGCACCAAACACGATACCTCTGCGCTCAATAGGAACCGCCTTGGATATGAGCGTATTGGCAATCGGTGTAATAAAACCCATGAAGAATCCTGCAATGGCACGGAATATGCCAAGGCCCCATATACTAGGCATTATATATTGAAGTATAAACAAAGTCCCTACAGCCCATGTAGCAGTAAAAACAATACGAGGCATGGTTAAACGTTCTGTTATCTTACCAATGGAGATTGAAGCTAAAGCACTAAACAAACCGGCGCCAAAGATGATTATACCAACAATAGTGGCTACAAATTCATCATTCATATGCATATAGTGCTTAATGTATAGTGGTAAAATGGGACCAATACCAGTAATACCAAAATTACATAAGAACAATAGCCCTACCAAGAGGCGAACTCGAGGTATGACCAAAAAGGATTTAATTAGAGACAGCTGCGACTCTCTAGCATCTACCTTATGCTCAAACTGTAGATTAGGCATGAATAGATAAATTCCCAACATACAAAGCCCTGTTAAGGCTGAGAACATAACAAATGGTGCACGATAACCTAATAAGTCCGCCACCAAACCACCCATGAGTGGTCCAAAAACGAGGCCCATAACCATGGAGGCTTGATATAAGCCCATTGCCCAAGGTACCTTATTTTCAGGGGTTACGAGAATAATAATAGCCAATCCTATTGGAACATATCCCCCTACCACACCTTGCAATATACGTAACATTAATAACTGCCATGGTGTTTGTGTAAAAGCACAGGCACCAACAGTCACCATCAGGGTAAACAAGATGAACATCATTACCTTACGCGGACCAAGCTGATTAGCCTTACGCGACCAATAGGGTGCACTCAGTGCCACCATACAAGGCGTTACACCTGATACAAGGCCTGCCCACATGGCGGCTTCTCCTGGATCATGAAGACCTAGCTCAGCTAAAAATAACGGAAGAAAGGATAATACACCAATAATTGTTATACCCCCACCAACCTGTATAGTACAGATTAGGTATATAATTCGTTTCCAAGAAGAATCCATAATATCCTTCTTTCTTATTTGAAATTACCTATAAAGGTAGTAATATACATATCGATATGAGCTAAAGAATACTATAATACAAAAGAAATGTTTATAGAACAGATTTTTATTCTTACCTCAAAAGAATGCAACAGCATATATTTACATAAATCCATAGAATATATACTTATAATTCTATTGTATCGCAAACAACCTAAAAAGACCATCGCTTATACCCATAAGGATCAGCGATGGTCTTTTTTATCGTGTGATTCTCCTACTTTTACCAAAGAAAGAGATGCCTACGATATATTATTTTTGTTTGAACATCCAATAAATATAGTAAATAACAAGCGCATAAGTCACTACGTCAAATACAGGTAAGAATGGCACCATTTTAGATAAACGTCCAAATCCATGAACATGGATATTTGCCGCAATAATAGCAACAAGATTCAAGCGATGAATCCAGATTGCTTTTTTACGAGATACAGATTTTGCCATATTCCCTACCCAAGGTGTTAAGTATAATACCGCAAAGATAAGAGCAATAAACATAGCCACAAGGGAGATATAACCACCCCAGAAGCCTAAGAAGGATTTCAAAGCTTTCAAGAAGTATACATACCAGTGTGCACATACGAGAACCACACTAACAATACCTACGATGCGATGAATTTCAAACATTTCTTTTGGATTGTATCGTTTGATAAACCATTTTGGTTTTGTTGCAATGTATGTTAATACAAGCCATGCCACATAAGGAATAAGGCCTAAGTGAACCTTCCAATTGCCGAATGGTCTACCACCTGTTACATAACCATATTCCACCATCCCCATAAATATTAAGGATAAAACTGCAATCCAAATTAAAATATGGTATTTACTCTTAAACTGTTTTTTTACAACTTCTGCCATAATAAACCTCTCTATGTCTTATATATACAATCTACAAGTATACATCTAGTTTGGCCTAATGTAGCATGCTAATAAAACACTCTCACCCTATAGCATTCTACTTAGAACTAATTACTGATTAAATTAGAATTTAAAGTTAAGATCCGCACGATAGTAATCATTTACGCGATTACCCTCTTGTGTTTTAGCATTGAAACCGTAGTATGCATTAATACCGATATTTTTCTCTGGTGCGTAGGATGCACCTAATTGCCATGCTTTATAGCCTTCATACCGTGTTTTCTTTAATAAATCATTAGATTCATATTTTTGTGTTTTAAATACAGGTGCATTCTTAGCTTGATCAAAATAATCTAATCGGATAGCCCAAGAGTTCTTCTTATTAATTTTATAGTCACCCCATTTAACGCCAACGTTCCAAATATCGGAATCACTCAAGCCAGATGCTTTTACCCACTCGCCATCAATACCGAATTTACCAATATTATACTTAGCATTAAATCCATATACATTATCGAATTCGTTATTTTTCTTGCCATTACCCATACGTACATTCGTTGTACCTACATGAGCAAACATACCACCAAAACCAAAGCGATCATTAACAGCTACATTAGCATTGATAAGACCTACATCACCATTATCAGCTTTACTAGTCTTAGCAAAACGACCTGCTGTCATGTAACCATAAGCGCCATTTAATGTCACTTTTTTACCAAGTTTAGCTGTAGCGCCTACACCATCAAAGTTAGAGCTATAAATCAAGCCACCACCAAATTTTTGAGTATAGCGACCCGCATCGACCACAACATTTTTACCGAATTTGTGCTCTACATATGCTAAATCCCAATTAGCTTGTGCCTCTTTAGAGCTATCACCTAGTTCAATAGAGCCTGTTGTAATACGTGCTTTAACAGATGTATTTTTATTAACCTTTGCATCAAGACCTAAACGTACACGAGCTGTGATTTTATCTTCGTAATCATAACCATCGATACCCTCTTTACCGATATAGTTGATACGAGCATCACCAGTAACTTTGACATTGCCTACTTGATCTTCCAATTTAGCTACACGCACACCGAGTGTATTCAATTCATTGGAAAACTCATCAGCTAAGCGATTCAACATAGCTTGTTGTTCTGCATTAGCACGGTCTTGATTAGCCATGCCTTTCGCAATCATTTGGGCCATTTCATAACGAGTAATGTTATTTTGACCTTTGAAAGTACCATCTGGATAACCATTGATAATACCGGCTGTAGCTAATTGATCTACAGCTTGGTAAGCCCAGCTATCGGACGGAACATCGGAAAATGGGTTAACAGCAAAGGCTGTAGCCACACCCATCATGGCTGCTACTGCAAAAGCACTAGTCATTTTACGTTTAATCATGATAAACCTCACACAATAAAATAAGAAAGAATAAAATGAGTAGACAATGAATATATGAAGTTCATTATCATTATCACATGTAACATAAAGATAATAACAACTTTCATTAATTGAGTAAAGAGAAAATGTATATCAATCTCACAATTATATATACCTTTGACTAATAATATGCCCTATTTAATTTCCTAAATAATAAAAATATAACGAAAAAATCCCTTCTGTTTAACACAGAAGGGATTTGCATGTATCTTATTATCTCTTTTTAAACATCAAGTAGATACAGTAGATAACAAGGCCGTACGTGATAATATCAAATACTTGTAAGAATGGTACCATTTTGGAAATGCGATTAAAACCATGAATATGGATATCTGCAGCAACTAATGCTACAAGATTTAAGCGATGAAGCCAAATGCCCACATTACGACCAGAAGGTGTAACTTTTCTAAGTTTTGGAGTTAAGAACGCAAGGCCAGAAATTGTGCCAATACCAAAGGAAGTAAGTGCCACATAGCCACCCCACCAACCGAGGATGGATTTAGCTGCTTTACCAAAATAGAGATATAAATGAAACCCAATAACAGCTACAGATGCAATACCTAGTGCACGGTGAATCTTGAACATTTCACCCAAATTATAACGGCTTGTAAACCATTTAGGTCTAGTTGCCAAATAAGTCATAACAATCCAGGCACACCAAGGTACAAGACCTGTGTATACTTTATAGTTACCAAAAGCACGCCCACTTTCAATGTAGCCCCATTCCAATAAACCGATCATAATTAATGCAAAGATCGTAATCCATATAAAGATATGGTAAATACTCTTATACTGTTTTGTTTCCACTTGATTCATTGTAAACCTCTCTAAAATAATACCTATAATATCTAATTTACTTAATATATTTTATCATTTAAATCGAAATCTGTAGATTACTTATATTAGATAGGTAGTATTTATTATAAGAATAATTCTAAATTAGAATACTATTCGACTTTAATTATAATACTATATACAGCACCCCCATATATTATCATTAGTATTTTGATTTAGCTTAGAACAAAAAAATAACATGCTCAAACAAAAAGCCCCTTGTACTAGTCAGCATAAGCTTTCACCAATACAAGGGGCTAAGGATTAATTTGTCATATTATAAAGAGCATGCAAATCAATCATTATCCTAATTATTTTTCATCTCGTTTACGATATACAATGAACGGACGTGTTAAGTAGTTGAGTGGAACACTCAAGCAGTGTACCAAACGGCTGAATGGGAAGATAATAGCAACCACCATCCATGCCAACATGTGGAATTTAAACATGAATGGCACGCCTTCCATCAAGGATGGATCAGGCATAAAGGATAGTAAGCTACGGAACCATGGGCCGATGGATACACGGTAGTCAAAAAAGCCAGATGCATTAAGCAATGTACCAGCCATACCACTAAAGATAGCTAATGTTAAGAATAAATATAACCATTTATCAAGGCCAGATGTATTTACTTTCATAGCAGGTACAGTAAAGCGACGTTTCATCAAGAGCAAGAAACCAACGATGAAGATGATACCCGCTACAGCACCCATATATAATGCACCTTCATGGTACATATGATCATTGATACCCAAAGCTGCAGTCCAAGCTTTAGGTACTAATACACCTACTACGTGACCGCCGATAACGCATAGCAAACCAAAGTGGAACAATGGATTGGCAATACGTAATTGTTTTTTCTCTAAAAATTCACTTGATTTTGTAGTCCAGTTTCTTTCAAAGTAGAAGAAACGAACAAGTGTGCCTACGATTAAGAAGGTAAACGCAATATATGGCAAAGCGCCCCATAAAAATAGATTCATCGTGCACCGTCCTCCAATCCATTTGCAACCGACAATATGATATCAAATAAGAATGCATAGGTCAGTTTTGCTTCGATCAATCGATCCCTAATATATTCTAGCTTTGGTTTACAATAATCATACACTTCACGAGCCTTTTCAGGTTCGATAACAGCGCATAACTCTAGAATAGCTGGAATATAGTCAGGCATCTCCTTTGGTAAATCATAGCCATTTTCTAGGAAGAAGGCTTTATATTTAACGAGTTCCTCTGCTTGTTCCCCTGTACCTTGCAATTCATAAGTTGATAAGTACATCGTTGTATTACGACTGAAGTCAAAGATACGTACGTATTGGTCTTCAAAGGCCTTACGATCCGTTTCTTCAATGTAATCAAAGAACTCTAACAATCCTTGACGAAGCTGAGGATGCTCAACAGAGCGAGTATCCTCTTTCCATTCACCAAGTTCATTGTACCAAGATTCATCTGGATACCGAAGCAAAAAAGAAGCAATGAGAGCTATTTTTTGTGCATCATCCATTATGGCAACCCCCTGTCGGGCATGCAAAGCCACGATTGTGTTGCATTTCTAAGCGACCTTCACGAGATACGTTAACATCAGATGGGATAACAAAACGATCATTATATTTAGACAATGCTAACAATTTGTACATAGCATACATTTGCTCTTCTGTAAGATCTACTTCGTGAGCGATTGCTTCATCACCTGTCTCACGGCGGCGCATGTATTCACGCATATCGAGAATACGTTGTAATACACGAGCTAAAATATCTGTATTACCAGCAGTAAACATATTAGCCAAGTATTGTACAGGCACGCGCATTTCATGTGCATCTGGCAAGTATACATCAGATGTTACACGTTGTAAGATTGGGCTGAGCGGTGGCACATACCAAACCATTGGTAATGTGCGATACTCTGGATGCAACGGCAACGCAACGCCCCATTCTTTTACAAGCTTGTAAACAGGAGATTTTTTAGCTGCTTTCAAGAATGCTTCAGAGATACCCGCTTCACGAGCGGCTTTAATAACCTCTGGATCATTAGGATCCAAAATTAAATCTACTGTATTTTGGTAAATTTCTTGTTCATCCTTAGTAGATGCCATTTCTTGAACTTTATCCATATCGTATAAAACTACACCAACATAGCGCATACGACCTACGCATGTTTCAGCGCAAATTTGAGGCAAGCCATTTTCCAAACGAGGATAACAGAATACGCATTTTTCAGCTTTGTTTGTTTCCCAGTTATAGAAGATTTTTTTGTATGGACAAGATGGAACGCAATGTCTCCAACCGCGGCATACATCTTGGGAAACAAGTACAACACCATCTTCATCACGCTTGTAGATAGCACCGGATGGGCATGCTGCTACACATGCAGGATTCAAACAGTGGTTACAAAGACGTGGTAAATAACGCATGAATACTTCTTCGTAGTCAAATACGATATCATCACCCATCTTAGCCAAGTTCACATCTTCCCGTGCATGATGACCACCAGCCAAATCATCATCCCAGTTAGGGCCCCATGTTACTTCCATTTTTTGCTTTGTTAACAAAGAACGAGGACGTGCTACAGGTTGATTATTTTTACGACCGGTATGAATCAATGTTTCATAATCGTATGTCCAAGGTTCAAAGTAATCCGTAATTTCTGGTTGTTCTGGATGATAGAACAACTTCATCAATCGAGAGCCTTTAGAGCCTGTGGAAAGCGCCAAATTACCGCTTTTATCGAGAGTCCAGCCTCCCTTCCATTTCTCTTGGTTTTCCCAATTACGTGGGTAACCTACGCCAGGGCGGGTTTCCACGTTATTAAAGTACATATATTCCGCGCCTTCGCGGTTCGTCCATGTATTTTTACAAGTAATAGAGCATGTATGACAGCCTAAACACTTGTCCAAATTTAGGACCATGGATACTTGAGCTTTAATCTTCAAGCCAATCCACCTCCTTCAATTTACGAGCCACAATTGTCATATCACGTTGGTTACCAGTTGGGCCATAGTAGTTAAAGCCATAGCTCAATTGACCATAACCGCCGATCATGTGTGTCGGCTTCATGTGAATATGTGTTGGCGCATTGTGTGTACCACCGCGACGATCTTTCTTAACTTGCGTACCAGGAACGTTGATGTGACGGTCTTGGGAGTGATGCATATAAGAAATGCCACGAGGAATACGTGGAGATACAACTGCACGAGCTGCAACTACACCATTTTTATTGAAAGCTTCTACCCAGTCATTATCTTTAACACCAATTTCTGCTGCATCATCTTCGTTAAGCCAAATTGTTTGGCCTCCGCGGAATAATGTTAACATTTGTTGGCTATCAAAATACATACTATGTGTAGACCACTTATTATGTGGTGTTAAGTATTTCAATGTAATTTCTGGGATACCTTCTTGTTTATAATCACCTTGTACTGGTTTATATGATAATACAGGTTTATACAATGCCATAGCTTCGCCATAGTCGCGCATCATTTCATGATCACAATAGAACGATTGACGACCTGTTACAGTACGGAATGGTACCTTATCTTCTGTAGATGTTGTAAATGGAGAATAACGACGGTTTTTATCGTTCTTACCAGTACTTGTTACAGAGCTAATGATAAAGCGTGGTTGACGAACCATGTCATCGAAGGTAATTTTTTCTTGTTCACGACCTTTTGCATTCTTTTCAAGCCCAGAAAGACCTGTTTTATCTTCCATAGCTTTCCAAGAACGAACGGCTAATTTACCATTTGTACAAGAGGATAATGTTAATACAACATTACAAGCTTCCTTACATTCGTAGATGCTTGGACGACCATGAGAAATAAAGTCTGGATTATCAATCGTACCATTTTGAGCATACAATGTTTGATATTCATCAGATACATCCCAAGCCAAACCGTGCGCACCCATTTTATTTTCAATATTAGGTCCCAATGCAATGTATTTTTCAAAGATTTGACTATAATCCCGTTTTACATGAACAAGGTTCGGCATTGTTTTACCAGGAATTGGTTCACATTCGCCTTTACTCCAATCAAGAACTTTACCTTCTGGTTGCGCTACTTCGCCTGGACTATCATGGCCAAGTGGGGTAGCTACAATATCTTCATATTCTGTAAAGCCAGATTCTTTTGCTACGCGAGATACTGTTTCTGCAAGGGTGCGGAATGTATCCCAGTCGGATTTAGTTTCCCATGCGCAATCAACAGCTGCTTGGAATACATGTACATATGGATGCATGTCCGTAGAAGACAAGTCTTCTTTTTCATACCATGTAGCTGCGGGGAACACGATATCAGAATATAAACCTGTAGACGCCATACGGAAGTCGATATCAATTAAGAGATCAAGCTTACCCGCACCATCTGCTTCACGCCATTTAATTTCTTCTGGGCGTGTAGGAGCATCATCATCTTCCAATACGGCATTTTTTGTGCCTAATAAATGTTTCAAGAAGTATTCGTGGCCTTTAGAAGAAGAACCGATAAGGTTCGCACGCCATACAAACAAGTTACGTGGATGGTTTTCTTTAGCTGCTGGATCCTCTACACAGAATTGTAAATCTTTATTTTTCAAGGCTTGTGCCACATATTGGTTGATTTCCGCTTCTGTACTAGCACCGGCTGCACGAGCATCATTTATCAATTCTTGGCTACCTTTATTGAAAGTAGGATAGGATGGCAACCAACCTAAACGAGCTGCTAAGACGTTGTAATCCCCAGGATGACGATAGCGAGGTTTAGCCAATTTAGATACGCGGTCTGCCAAGTCGATGCAGTCAGAACGATATTGTTCTGTAGCAAAGTAGAACCAAGATGTACCATTTTGCAAACGAGGAGCCTTACTCCAGTCATTGGCAGTCATGATACCACCCCAACCTTCAACAGGACGAAGCTTTTCTTGACCTACGTAGTGGGCCCAACCACCGCCGTTAACGCCTTCTGTACCACAGAACATGATAAGGTTCAAAATAGTACGGTAAATAACATCGGCATGGTACCAGTGGTTGATACCACCGCCCATGATAATCATGGAACGACCTTTCGTTTTTTCCGCATTATCTGCAAATTCACGTGCTGTAGCAATAGCAATGTCCGCTTTTACGCCAGTGATTTTTTCTTGCCATGTAGGTGTATAAGGTGTGTCGTCAGTGTAAGCTGTCGCTACCTCACCACCGATACCGCGGTCAATACCGTAGTTAGCAAGAATGAGATCGTATACAGTAGTCACTTTCACAGGACCATCAACAGTTTGTACTGTAATAGTTGGAATAGCGCGTTCAATAATACCTTCGTGTTCTTCATCACCAAAGTACGGTAACTTAACAACAGTCACGTCTTCACGTTGATCAAATACGGACAAGCGAGGATCAATTTTAGCTCCTGTATCACGATTTTCAAGTCGTAAATTCCATTTTTGTGGGTTCGTGTGACGTTCACCCATTGTACCATTAGGTACAACGATTTCATTTGTTAATTCATCAATCAATACCATTTGGAAGTCAGCGCCTTCCTCTTGGCGACCTAAGTCCTTAGCATTCAAGAAACGGCCTGGTTGTACTGTGCCGTTGATATCTTCAACGCGTACAAGGAATGGCATATCTGTGAACTCTTTTGCATACTCTTTGAAGTATGGAGTTTCTTTGTCGATGTAATATTCTTTTAGGATAACGTGACCCATTGCCATTGCAAGAGCCGCATCGGTACCAGCTTTTACATTGAGCCATGCATCGGAAGAAGTTGTAGATTCCGCATAGTCAGGAGACACGGATACTACTTTAGTACCTTTATAACGAACCTCTGTCAAAAAGTGAGCATCTGGCGTACGGGTCAACGGTACGTTAGAACCCCACGTCATGATGTAACCAGCATTATACCAGTCACCAGATTCAGGTGTATCAGTTTGTTCACCCCAAACTTGAGGGCTGGAAGGTGGCAAATCGGCATACCAGTCATAGAAGGACAATGGTGTGCCACCCATCAAGTTAAGGAAACGAGCCCCTGCTGCATAGGACAACATGGACATCGCAGGAATTACAGAGAAGCCTGCGTTGCGGTCAGGGCCATATGTTTTTGCTGTATATAGTAAGGATGCTGCAGTAATTTCTGTTGCTTCATCCCATGTGGAGCGCACAAAGCCACCCATACCACGGGCTGACTTATATTTTTTCGCTTTTTCAGGATCTTCTACGATAGATTTCCAAGCTTCGATTGGATTCTTAGCATTCTTCTTCGCTTCTCTCCAAAGCTCAGCCAATTCGCCACGTACATAAGGATATTTTACGCGCAAAGGGCTATAAAGATACCAAGAGAATGTTGCACCACGAGGGCACCCACGTGGTTCATAATCTGGCATATCATCTGGTGTTTCAGGGTAGTCAATTGCTTGATTTTCCCAGGCTACAACACCGTTTTTAACATAAATATTCCAGCTACAAGAACCAGTACAGTTTACGCCATGCGTTGTGCGGACAACTTTATCGTAAGACCAACGGTCACGATAATAATTTTCCCATTCACGACCTCCATCTTCTATGATTTGATGGCCGTTTGGAGATACTTCCTTCTTGCGAAGAAACTTAAACTTTTGAGACAACAAGCTCATCTCGTGTCCTCCTTCAAAACTACAAAAAAATCCCTTGTGCTAGATGTGCTAACACAAGGGAGAAAATCCTGTTATTCGATATTACTAATATTAGGGTCAATACCATCAACCTCTAAATCAAGTAATCCGATTAAAGCGTCAAAATCACAGATTACTAGATGGTGTTTGTCATAGGCTACATAGCCTAACTTACGTAACTCACTTAACATGCGATTTAAACTTTCTCTTGATGTGGCAGCAAACTCAGCCAATTCTTGATTTGTTAGGGCAATATCAATAAAGATACCATCCTCGCGCTTTACACCATAACTATTGGCTAAGCGCAACAAGGTAGAATAGAATGCTCCCTTCTTGCCGTAAAGTAGCAAGTCCCGGTATTTTGCCTGTTGACGACGCATATGTAAAGTGTAGATTTTCATCATTGCAATAGCCAATGAATGGTCTTTTGCAATAGCCCCTTCCAACACATCATAGCGTATACAATAAACAGAGCAATCCTCCCGAGCAATGGCGTTGAACACATATGTTCTAGTGTTCTCCTCATACAACGGAACCTCACCAATTACATTATTCGGCCCTACTAAACGCAACGCAAAAATGTGTCCGCTAGCTTCGAACTTCTTAATGCTCATTCTACCTTTTACTACTACGTAAAAGTATTCTGCCTTGTCCCCCTCACGGAAGAGAAAATCACCTTTTTTAAGATGTAGTTCCTCACCCGGCAAAGCAAGCAATTGGTTAATTAAATTTTGATCCATACCATTATCACTCCACAGTACTTTTATAACAAAATCCATTAGTTATACTAATCTATTTATAGTAAAAGCACGTATACTATATACTTTTTCGTATATATATGATTATTATAACTTATTAATTTCAGAATATGTGTGTTTTACATCACATTCACAAAAAAAATTACACTATATAATATATCTGTGATGTAAGACATTGAAAAATATTAATGCTACAATAATTATAACGCAATTTTGTAAGTAAATCGAATGCTTTCTATGGAAATTCTTTAGATTTTACTATTAATATATACTATATATATATATAGTATATATAATCTTATATATTTTCTTGTCTACGTGTATAGTTGTTACAGTAAGGAGAAGTTCAAAATGAACGAACTAAAAATGCCTCAAGTAGGTGCAAGCCGCAGCGAAATCGTGGCTAATTGGCAACCGGAGAATCCGGAATTTTGGGAAAAGTTTGGCAAAAAAATTGCTAAACAAAACCTCGTTATATCCACTATTGCCTTAACACTTTCATTCTGTGTTTGGTACTTATGGGCAACCATTGCGGCTCAGCTAAATAGCGCTGGATTTAACTTTACTACTGATCAATTATTTACATTGGCTGCCTTACCAGGCCTAGTAGGTGCCACATTGCGATTTGTATACACATACATGCCAGCACTGTTAGGCGGTAAAAACTGGACATTTATTTCCACAATTATCTTATTAGTTCCTGTTGTGTGGCTCGGCTTTGCTGTACAAGATACAACAACTTCTTATGCGACATTTATGATTTTAACAGCCCTTATCGGTTTAGCAGGTGCCAACTTCTCATCCTCTATGGCATACATTGGTAACTTCTTCCCTAAATCTGAAAAAGGCACAGCTCTTGGTATCAACGGTGGCGTTGGTAATCTTGGTATTTCTGTAATCTACTTCCTAGCTCCATTTGCTATGGGATCTGCGGCTTTAGGTAGTGTATTTGGTGTAACGCCAACAATTATTAAGGGCAACGCAGTATATCTAGCTAATGCAGCTTTCATGTGGGTTGTACCTCTTGTTGTTATCCTTGCATTGATGACTCGCTTCATGGATAACCTACCTCTAGAAAAACCAAATCCTAAAAACCTCGTACAAATCTTTGGTAACAAGCACACATGGGCACTAACATTGCTCTATACATGTTCTTTCGGTGCATTCTCTGGTTACGCAGCAGCACTTGGTCTATTAGTAGGCAAAGAATTCCCTGAAATTCCATTTGCTTCTATCGCATTTGTAGGTCCACTCGTAGCAGGTGCCCTTCGTCCTGTGGGTGGTTGGTTAGCAGATAAAATCAATAGTGGTACAAAAGTTACCTTTATCAGTCTTATCGGCTTATGTGCATCCACCGCATTAATTGCAGTTGGTGTAGATATGCACAACTTCCCATTCTTCTTTGCAATGTCCGTATTAACATTTGTATGCTGTGGTTTTGCTACCGGTGCAACATTCCGTATGATTCCACACGTATTTGGCAATCCATTGCTCTCCTCTTTAATTACAGGTTTCGTAGCCGCTGTAGCTGCATATGGTGCCTTCATTACACCTAAAATCTTCGGCTTTGTATATTCCATGTTCGGCAATATTCACCCAGCCTTTGCTGTATTACTTGCGTTCAACCTTGTAACAGTAGCGGTGTGCTACTGGTTCTATGTGCGTAAAAGCGCAAACATGAACGTATAAGATGTAACAAAAACTATAATTTACAACCAAATAAGGTAATAAAAGACTCCCTCAACAATCCTCCATGCGAATTAGTTCTGCGGCCATAGGCCTTGAACACGCAAGTCGGATTTTATGAGGGAGTTCTTTTATTAAAAACTAGATGTGTATTAGCATTTTAGCAAAATGTAAATTATAGTTTCTATTATCTAAGTGGGAAGGAAGAACCTCGTAAGTCGGATCGATGCGGGGTTCTCTTTTATAAAAATATAGTCATGAATAAGATAATCAAATATAGTGAATTATATTTTACACAGTACAGTGCGTATACAAAATTTTCTGTTCAAAATTATACCCTTCATTTTAAGGGAAGAAAAATGGACTGCTAAGCAGTCCATTCATTTTAATTTGACGATATATATCTTTATCTCTATAATATAAATAGATAGTCAGACGAGTAGGAACGTCAGGCGCATCTCAAAAACAAAACATATAGGAAATGGCCTTTCTGTTTAGCTAATTACGCATGGTAACGGAGGGCTATTTGCTTTTTGTGAGGCAAATAAGCGCTATAAGTGCACCAAAGGAAACGACTAATGTCAATATTCCAATGATAACTGTAATAAGTTCAAAGTCACTCATTAGCTCACCCCCTTCTATAACGAAGAGAGACTCAACCTCGCTGACTACCTCAAGAACATTATAATCTGAACAAACATACGATACAATAAGCAGTTATTTATCTATATATATGAATTAAATAATAAAAGAGCCTGCTAAAGCAGGCTCTTTTATTATCCAAAGATTTCTTCTAGTAGTGCGTCGTCGATGATGGTACCAACGTAGAAGTCGCTGAAAATGCCGTATTTTGCACTGGCTTCTTCGAAGCGCATATCGTATACAATTTTTTTGAATTGGATGTCGTCGTTACTAAAGATAGTAATACCCCATTCCCAGTCGTCTAGGCCACAGCCACCAGTAGTGAATTCAGATAATACATCCAAGTATGTTTTACCAAGTTCACCGTGAGCTTTCATCAAAGCACCGCGCTCTTGCGGTGGTAGCATGAACCAGTTATCTGCACCTTCACGTTTTTTAGTCATGTTGTAGAAGCAGATGTATTTATCGCGAGGTACATGAGGGTAAAGTTTTTGGTTAACTTCTTCTGTATCAAGTTTAGCCTTAACATAGGTGCTTACTTCTGTTACAGAAGTATAAGAATAAGTTTGCACCAACACGCTCGCAATAGCTAGACGACGGAATTTACGTTCTACTTGAGCCAAGTATTCAAGGGATGGACCGAGAATCCATAGGATTAAATCCCCTTTTGCTCCATTACAATCATAGAATGCATAGCTACCTTCTTTAGCTTGATGTTTAGCTTCAAGGTCGACTAAGAATGCTTTTAATTCATTGCGCGCTGCTGCTTTTTCATCCTCTGTGAAGCAGTTCCATGCGCTGAAATCCATGGCAAATACCATGTGTTGGCTATGCCAACCTTCTACTGTAGGGATTGCTTTTCCCATTATGATCACTCCTATCTATGGTGATTATATCAAAATAATAATGTATATCTATAATTACGGAAATCAAAAGACTCCACTTACTATTATAGCATATAGAGTCTTTTCAATTTAGTTTCTATTGAGATTTTTTATTAGTATATTCTTTAGTTAAGACTAAATTACTGCTTTTAGGCTGAGATAATCCTATGTCGCTTAATACTATACTAGCTCTTTTAAGCAAGTCACTATTTTACTTGTCATTCACAAGTTTTTCTACGAGTTCTTTTGCTTGTTTTACACCGTCAGGGATCCCGATTCCATCAAAAGGTGTACCGATGAGATGTAGATTTGGATACTGCTCGGCTACATGTTCACGTACGACTTTAATACCTACACGATGGCCTACATTATATTGAGGCATACAGTGAATGAGGCGATTGATGCGCACCCACTCTGGCTTGGCAGAAAAATTCATAATATGCTGAATTTCTTTGACTGCCAATTCTGAAAGTTCCTCTTCACTGAGTCTTTCCACTACATCATTACCTGGCTTACCAATAAAGACGCGCAAAACCACCTTATCATCAGGGGTAGTTTGAGGCCATTTTTGATTAAGAATGGTACACGCTGTAAGAGGTGTATCCGTATTACGGGTAATAAGCAGACCCGATCCTTTTAAATCACCATCAAAGGTACTTTTATCAAAGGCCATAATAGCAATGGCGCAACTAGACTGCTCCATGGATCGCAAGAAATCAAAACCCGCATCATCCTTGAACCATTGAGTATATGTTGCCGGCGGTGTAGTGATAATCACATGGTCTGCCGTAGATTGACAGCCACAAGAATCATTACACGACTTCACTACATCAATTGCATATACACCATCAATATATCGAATATCAGAAACTAGTGCACCTGTATGCAAATGTACATTACTAGGCATAGCCTCAACGATAGCGGTAATCACGCTTTCAAGGCCGCCTGTCAATTGACGGAACATACCAGATTGAGCAGCAGTACCCTTTCGACTTTCCATATCCGCTTGCGCCTTAACAGACTGATGATTAGAACTAGTCTTTGTCACATGGCTAGAGCCGTTTACACTATTACTAGCAGCACTATCTTGACTAGTCTTAGCTTCGTGACTTTCAAATTGACGGTCCGTCATGGTTCCTTTACCAGCTCGAGGCACATCACCTTCAGTAACAGCCCCTTTGGCGGCCTTAGAGACACCTGCTTTGGAGTGACTCATCTTAGCAGCCATCATACCTTTTACCATGTTCCCATACTTTTGTTCTACTTGAATAAAATGAGGGAATGTCGACAATAGACTAATTTTATAAATATCGCCACCATAGATACCCGCTAATAGGGGCTCGATGAGTTTATCCATCATTTCTTGTCCTAAGTGGTATTTGAAAAAATGACCAATGGATACATCCCCATTTTTATCGAGTTGGTATGGTTTCTTAAAATAATCTAGGCCAGCACGCAATTTACCAGGCCATGAAATGAGTGTTGCTTTCACAAAGGGCATCATTTCCGTAGGAATGCCCATGATGGAACCGCCTGGAATTGGGTGGATAGAGCCCTTATCATATACAAAGGCTTGACCTGTTTCATTAGACACAAGGGTATCCCCTAGCCCAAGATCATACACGAGATCTGTCATTTCTGTTTTACGACCCAAATAGGAGTCAGGACCGAGTTCCACTACGAAGTCATCCACACGTTGCGTTTGTATTTTCCCACCAAATCGTGGTGCTTGTTCGTAAAGAGTAATGGTCCATTCCGGCTTTGCATGACCTAGATAATAAGCCGCTGTTAGCCCTGTCAAGCCACCGCCCACAATTGTTACGTTCACGAATGAATCCTTTCTATTATTGCACTCGCCATTGCTTGTAAAAATGTTTCATTACAATTTGGCATGGGTGTACGCATATATGTTGCGCCCTTTGCTTCAACGAGTTCTTTACACTCCACATCATTATCGTACAGTACCTCAACGTGATTGCTTACAAATCCAAATGGTACAAAAGCAATGCAAGTAGCACCAGTTTGTAAAGCTTCATTGATTGCATCCTCTACAATAGGGCCCAACCATTGGCCATGAGGAGCCGCACTTTGCCATGCCACAGTCCAGTTCGGTAATTTACAATGTTCAGCAATCTCTTTAGCACTTTCCTCTAAAGCTAACGCATACGAATCTCCGCCATGATTATTGATAAGAGGTATACTGTGCGCACTAAAAATAACGAATACATCTTTAGCATTATGCACACACTTTGAAAGTGCTTTTACCCAGTATTCATTGAAAGTTGGTTGGTCCCACCAGGAACGAATAAAGTCGAATGTCACATTATCATAATTTGAAATAGCTGCTTGTACTTGTTTTTCATAAGCCCCTGTACCGAGAGCGGTAAAGAATGGAGCTGTTACAATAGCGATAATATGCTCCACTCCATGCTGGACTAAAGAGTCAACCGCATTTGCAATGGATGGTTTCATATGTAAAAAACCAATAGCGGAAGGCATAATTGGCAACAGAGTAAGCAAGGTTTTATATTGGCACTCTGCCATAGTTTGGAGTTCAACATTTTCCCATTGACCGATTGTATCATAACGCTTAGTGAGATTTGTAAGCTCTGCTTCCGTTGGTACACGGCCACGACGAATACTCGTCATATAGGGTACTAAATCATCCTTACTTGAAGGGCTACCATAAGACAGGAATAATAATCCTTTTTTTTCTACGTTCACTAGTTTACCCCTCTTGAGCCCAAAGTTCACGACTACGTTCATGTACATAGTCAGTAAGCCAATGAAGTTTTTGAGGATCTGCCTCTGGGAATACGCCATGACCTAAATTGAAGATATGACGACCATAGCGAACTCCTTCGAGCAAGATGCGATCTACTTCGCGGGCCAATGTTTTTTCGTCTCCGAACAAATACGCCGGGTCTAAGTTACCTTGTACCGTTTGTGTTACGCCACGCTCGTTTGCCATAACAATGGAACTACGCCAATCAAGGGCAATGACATCTAAAGGCAAGTGAGACCAAATAGACACCAAATGATCCGTACCAACGCCATTCATGGCCATTGGCAAATGAGGGTATTTAGCTTTCACAGTCTTTATGATCCGCTCCATATGAGGGTAAATTCCTTGTTTATACTGGTCTACATTAACAGCACCTACCCAAGAGTCAAAGATTTGAAGTGCATTAGCACCCGCTTCGGCTTGCATAGACAAGTACGCAATGGACATGTCCGCCAGTTTAGTCATCAGTGCATTCCACACATGAGGAGCACCTATAAGCATGCCGCGAGTCTTATTGTAATTCTTCGTTGGGCCCCCTTCGATAAGGTAGGATGCAATCGTAAACGGTGCACCACAAAAACCAATGAGTGGTACGTCGAGCATGCCAGATGTTAAGAGTGTAATCGTTTTACCGATGTACTCTACCTTGGTAGAATCAAAGGATTCTAGAGCATCTACATCAGCCATAGAACGGATAGGTGTGCTAAACACAGGTCCTACACCGGCCTTGAGTTCTACATTCACATTCATGGCCACCATGGGGCTCATAATATCTTTGTAGAGAATCGCCGCATCGACGCCGTATTCCTTAACAGGTAATTCTGTAACACGAGCACATAGCTCAGGCTCTTTTGTAATTTCAAATAATGTATATTTTTCTTTGATTTTGCGATATTCCGCTTGGCTACGGCCAGCTTGACGCATATACCACACAGGCGTTACACCCGGGTTCTTCCCTTGGATCATGTCCAAATAAGCTGTGTTCAAGTACTCAACCCCTTTCATTCTAAATGTATACTAACACACTATGGTAACCAAAACAGTTACTTTAGTTACAATCACTTACATTATTTATTCTTTAATAATCCCTAATAATCCCTGTAAAAGCATATGCCTCCACAGGGATTATTATTTCATTACCACTTTAATTCGACTGAGTCTTTAATTCAAGTCTGAAATTCATTTAGCTACGACTCAATCTATGACAATCGATGCCCATAATAGATTGAGCCATATCATATACGGAGCGTTGACAAGTAAAGAGCCAAATCTGTTGATTTTTCCCAAGCTCAGCCAATAATTCTAAAGCACTACGCTGACGATTTTCATCAAAGCGCACAAGAATATCATCCAAGATAATCGGCAATGATTCTACTTGATAAGAGAATACCTTAGCTAGGGCGAGTCGTAATGACAAGTACACTTGATCAGCTAGACCACTGGACCAAAATTTAAGTTCTAGTCGTTCTCCATTATTGTTGATAAGTGCTACCCCTTTATTAATGCCTAGAATATCAAGCGTATACCTCTCACCAGTTAGTTTTTCAACATAAGAGGAGGCAAGCTCTAACATATGAGGTTGTTTTTCTTGTTCATACGATTGTTGAGCCTTATCCATACAATGGCTTATCAATACTTGTGTGGCCCAATCTTCGAGAGCAGACTCTAATTCACTTTGTAAAGCCTCTCGTTCTTGCAACATTTGGTGTTGCTCCTGGTCAGATCCAAGTGTACGCATTGCTTCAACGATTTGACCACGGCGCTCGTACAAGGTAGCCAATTTATCTTCAATAGAGGCTATTTCACGCTCAGAGTGAGCCAATTCATCTAACCAGTTATCTTTGTTTCCTTCTCGCAAACGACGATAGAACAGGTCTTTATTCTCCGCATCAGGAGCAAGTAAATCCAGCTGTACCTGACTTTGCTTGTAAATAGTTTGCCACTGTTTATATTGGTCCTCATCGATAAGATGTTGACGATACTCGTTGGAACTTTCCATACCAGCTTTATGGAGCAGTTCTTGTTGACGAAGAAGTAGCTCTTTTTCCTTACGATGCCAATTATCGTATTCATTGCGGAAGCTTTTACGTTGTGCTTCCTTTTGTTCCCATACAATTTTGTTTTGTTGAAAGTTCTTATATTGATTATAAATACGTTTTAATTCCGTAGGAGATACTGGTGACTCTATTCCAAGGTTATACCACAAAGCCATCGCTTGGTCTTCAATAATGCGTAGACCTTCTTTATGCTCCGCTAAACGTTTTTCATAACCTTCAATAGTACGTAACTGTTCATGATATTGATCATACTCTTGCTTAAGGCCGAAGAAATCATCTTCGTTGAGGCTCTTAGCCGCCCCTTGCGGTAACCAGTTTTGCCATGCTGCGAGGGCTTCATCATAAATACCTTGTAAGGTATGCCCTTCCTGAATCCAACGCTCAAGATGTGCCTCTCCTTCTAAGGATGGTACAGGGCTCACTGTAGGTGTAGCAGCCTTGATCAAAGCCTCTAGCTGATGTTCTACATCAGATTTACGGGAAGATAAAATTTGTAACTCATAGTTTAATTTAGACACATCAGAGTTACCATTATGAAGCCTCCAGGTAGCATACCAGAATAGCCCCATAGATAGAATCAAGAAAATAAAACCACCTATAGTATATAATGCAGATTCAAGAACCAACAGGCCTGCTAATACTACCAATACAGCTATAACAGCACCTATACCACTAATGCGTTGTAGCCATTTTGGCAGAATTGTGGGCTGTGCGTCTGAACCATAACTATTCCGTCTAGCCTCTACTTGATCTATATCCATTAAGATACGATCTAATTCACGTTCTAAATATTCTTTTTTAGCTAATTCTTCTTCACTAAAGTTAGGTAAAGTTGCACCATTAAGGTTCGCCGTCGGCACCTCATCGGTAGCCTCTGCAGGCTTGCGGTCTTGCCAATGTAAAAGTTGTTCTTTTGCGGTGCGCAAACGACTTGCCAAACGTTCTCCATCAAACCAATTAATGTCTTCTGCCATTGGCTCATCGTGACGCCACGCAGAATGTAAGGTGCGTGAAAACTCTAATTGTTCTCTAACCTTACGGATGTACGCATCGCCTTCTTCGCACTCACGGCGTAATTGCTCCCATTTAGCACCTTGTTGAATAAGGTCTTCAATATCTTGGCCGTAAGTTCCAAATGGGCTATCAGGACTAAAGTTGGCGGGCATCAATGCCGCTTCCTTTTCCTGCCATAATTGCATATTGTCACGAGCCCGTTTTATTTCTTCATCAAGACGTAGGAACTCATCACGACTCAAGGCGAGCTCACTATTATACTGCTGCATGTGCATACGCGCCTCTTCACTGCGACGATATGTATCCCACGCACGCAATACTACATCGATACCATCCCGATATTCCTTCCATTCTTTCAACTGATTTTGCAATTCCATTTCGGTTTGCTCCGTACTGTGAAAGACGGTTTGTAATTCCACATATTGCGCTTCATGCTCCGCCAACTGACTCAACTTTTGACGGTTTTCTTTAAGCTCATCCATCAATACATTGATGCGACGTTTACCATTCGAGGATGCTACAAGTAGGTCTGTAGCCCCTTTTTCAACATCCTTAACAGCTCCACCTAAGTGTTCTCCCCCTTCGGCGCCAAAGAATCGAGAACGAACCTCTACCTCTTGTAATACATCAAGGCCTTGTAGATCGTCTAATGTTAACGCAAATATGCGGTTATATGTTTTTTTATCGATGCCATGCCACCAATGTTGAGCCGGCTCTTCATGGATGGCAGGATGACCAGGGCTGTAAAAGTCTAACTGCTTACCCTTACGACCGATATAGTAACTTTCACCATTACGGTCCACATCAAGGGCCCCCGTCATAGGGCCATAAGCCTTATGATTACCGCCAAATAACAAGGTGCGCATCCCTTCGAGCAAGGATGTTTTACCACTTTCATTAGGGCCATACATGAGTTGAACCCCATTGTCACCCGTGGTGAAAGACCAGTCGCGATACGGGCCAAATTCATCAAATCGTATGCGTTTAATGTTCATCATTAGCCCCCATCAATACAGTAACACCTTCAATTTCACAACGTTTCAAAGCTCGTGCCAATAATTCATCACTCAATAAATCGGCATATGCGCCTAAGCGCTTAAATTCAGGACGATCAGCCATGATTTGACGCGCAATCTGTATCGCATCTCCCTCTACCATATCGTCATAAGCACGCAAGTAATCACCTACTACATCTGTTAATAAACGTCGTTCAACTAGATTAATACTAGGTCGTGTATTAGAAATAATACGGTAAGGCATAACGAATATAGATTTGCCTTTCTCTTCATTTTGAGACTCTTGCAACCATAGTTTTCGAATCCCCTCTTGCGTACATAGGCGATGTAGAGGTCCCGTTCCGGACAAAACGAGGGATAGCAAGATGTTTTTCTTATGTTGCTTTCGCAAGTTTTCTTTTTTACGCCGCAAAATCTCTAAGAAATCTGTTTCATTTTGCATGCCAGCAATATCGATTTTGATTTCCTCAAATCGAACAGCACAGGTGTCGATAAATCGCAAATCACAATGACCATTATGTGATACAGATACAAGATAACATCCTTTAGGTCCATGTTCTTTACGATGCAATCCTTGCGAATTACCCGCATAAACTACGAGAGGTTCCTCGCTAAGAACTTGAGATTTATGAATATGACCCAATGCCCAATAATCCATGGCAGCCTCTGTTAAATCAGTTAAGTTACAAGGTCCTGTTACATTATGATTTTCAGAGCCTACACTAGAACCTACAGTACCATGCATGACAGCAAGGGAAAACTCATCCCGTTCAAAAGCTCTGTATTGACGAGCATAGTTGTCGCTTTCATTACCATGACCACAACTAATGCCATATACGCCACCAATTTCTATATTGTTAACGATGAGCGGAAAACGTTGCACTTGCTCGCTAGAAAATACATGTACATTATCTGGCATCTGCAGTTGTGCTTTCCAGCTTTCAGCAGGATCATGATTACCTTGTACCATATAGACATCAATACGATGCTCAGCCAAGCGATACATGGCGCGCACAAAACGGACTTGAGCCTCTAAATTATGGTCTTCGCTATTATAAATATCTCCAGCTATTACGACAGCATGCACATGTTCTGTAATAGCAGTATCAATAATTTTATCTAAGGCTACATAGGTTGCTTCACTTACGGCGCGATCAACAGCATTGCTAATACCTGTAGCATATTGAAAGGGTGCCCCTAAATGCAGATCACCACAGTGTATAAATCGAAACGGCTGCATCTATATCCACTCCTCCATTAATATTTTTATTATAGTTATATATAGTAATTACAATAATTTATTATACTACAAAACCTTAAAGATAAGTTAAAAATAACTATCATTTAGCATCAAAAAGATATAGTTAAACTAAACTTCTCTTAACTATTAATAAATATAAATTATAAGATAAGCTCATATTCTTTCATCATAAGATATGAACCATAACATGTTATTATTTTGTTAACCAATCCATGTATTAAGTTGACAATTTATACGTGAACGTTTACAATCAAATTGTCAATATATTATGTTTTTATTAAGTTAACAATTTACCGGAGGCTATTATGGCTTTGCCTATAGATCAACAACCATCCCAAGTGGGTACATACGAAAAAATTCTTACCATTGCAAACCGCATCATGAACGGCGGCGAAATTACAAAAGAAGAAGCAATCGAGCTGATTCATACTTCAGATGATGATACCATGATTCTACTCGCTATGGCTGATAAAATTCGCCAACATTTCAATGATAATTCTGTGGATGTATGTGCCATTGTTAATGCTCGGTCCGGCAAATGTCCTGAAAACTGTAAATTCTGTGCTCAATCCGCACACCACAACACAGGCGTTCAGGAGTATCCTTTCATGGATGAAGAAAGCATTCTCCAAGCAGCACGTAAAGCTAAAGAGGCTGGTGCAATTCGTTTTTCCATCGTAACAAGCGGTCGTAATACTAATAACCCTGATGAATTTGATCAAATCATCCATGTATTAAGCCGTATCAAAAATGAAATTGGTCTTGAAATCTGCTGTTCCCTTGGGTTGTTAACTTACGAACAAGCACTCAAATTAAAAGAAGTTGGCGTTACTCGATACCACTCCAATATCGAAACAGCACCTAGTCACTTCCCAGATATTTGTACTACACATTCCTACGAAGACAAAATGTTTACCATAGATAATGCACAAAAAGCAGGCATCCGTGTTTGCTCTGGCGGCATTCTTGGTCTTAACGAAACATTAGAACAACGCGTTGAAATGGCGTTCGAACTCAAACGTTTACATATTGACTCCGTGCCATTAAACATTTTGAATCCTGTTAAAGGGACTCCATTTGAAAGCAACGAAGCTTTACGTCCATTGGATATCTTACGTACCTTCGCTGTATTCCGTTTCATCTTGCCAAACGCATTGATACGGACTGCAGGTGGCCGCGAAGTAAATCTACGAGACTTACAAGCTTATGCTCTAAAAGGTGGCCTAAACGGTATCATGGTTGGTGGCTACTTAACTACTGGCGGTCGTTCACCTCAAGACGATCTCCAAATGATTCAAGACTTGGAGTTGACTCGCAATACAGCTCAAGTCTAAAAACCTCATATATACCATTCTCTACATCTAGAGGATGTAGTATATAAAATATTCCCTAATGCTTTATAAATATTTTACACATAAAAAGAACCATCTAGTTTGCTGTACTAGATGGTTCTTTTATTTCCATAATAAAATATAAATGGCTTGACCATTTGTGTTCCCTGC
Organism: uncultured Veillonella sp.; assembly: GCF_963551295.1. NCBI lineage: Bacteria > Bacillati > Bacillota > Negativicutes > Veillonellales > Veillonellaceae > Veillonella > uncultured Veillonella sp. Next base: position 40,116 of record NZ_CAUVFT010000007.1, on the reverse strand, counting down.
AATAGGCTCAGGATTCTCATTAAATTCTACATTCTCATACGGCGTCCCGTCTGACATGTACGCATCTACCTTCAATGTTTCCATGGTTCGATTATATCTACTGATATAAACTTTATATCGCAATTCGTCGCCACCCAGTTCATTAACTCGCAGCCACAAAAGCGCGTCGTAATCACTCTTCTGTACACTGTCATTGTCAATAAATAATTGGTTTCCTGATGCATCTGGTCCAACATAGTACCAGTCCGTTGCGTTAGTAGTCCCCCCTATACTGAGTAGCCACAAAAGTGTTAATATGGTGAATATTTTACTCATATGACTGCCCCTCTCATGCTATCCGAGCTGTATATTTTATAAAAGCTTAATGTGGATAAACCTTTATAAAATATACAACTTCTCCTTTATATAATACCAAAATTGTCCCATATTTATCAACAATAATTAAAATTAATTACCATGTTTTTTACAAATATAAGAATTTTAAAGAAATTTATTAAATTTCTTCATTTTTAACTCATTTACCATTCCTATAATAATAATGTCAAATGATAGATAGAGGTAACAATTCCCTGGTTGCCGTACGTGTATTTATCTCCCGACAAGTAATACTAACCCCAAACCTACTACTTGTTTAAATACATGATTCATTTGATATTAATACTAACACTCCCCTTACATGAAAAAGGACTCCAAATGGAGTCCTTTTTTCGTTGTATAAAAACTTCATAGAATACTAAAACATAAGCGGGTATGAATACTATTTACTTTGTAAACCACGATAAACGAGTTCAAAAATAATTTTCTGAGCTTCTAACCACTTATCGCTCTGAGACCACTTGTATTCTTTATTAATAGCGTATAGTCCATGTACTAAAAATACAAAAACGGATACACCCACATCAAATGAAACCCCAAGTGCTTCTGCCATAACGAGCCCTTGCCGATCTTTTTCACGCCGTATAATGCGTTGTAATACATATTCTGCAATTTGCTCATCCAGAAATAAAGGTAAATACTTTTTATGTCGTATAATACGCTGACATAACGGCAGTCTATCAAAAATAGAATCATATGCTTCTCTCAATGACACAGAATTAGAAGCAGCTGATAAGGTTTTAGCTATAGTTTGTAAATTATTATTATCTACCATTCCTGGGTTTGAATAAGCGATTGCATCATCCACTAAATCATCAACAATTTCCATGATATTACTATAGTGTAAATAAAAAGTAGAACGAGTTATACCTGACGTTTTACACAACAATGTTACTGTTACAGACTCAAAAGAATGGTTCTCTAAACAACTAAGCAACCCTTCTTTTAACAACCTACGTGTCATTTCTTTTCGAGTTATCATAAAACCTCCAATATAGACACTTTTATACAATGTGTCTATTAATAAACAGAGTGTTAATTATTGTTGAGACTAGTATAACAAAACAAGGTACACTAATTCTAGAGATTACAAATAGTAATCTATTCAACTAAACCAACAATATTTCAATTAAGGAGATAACTATGACACAATATACTCACATTCGAAATGCAACGGGAAAACTAACAATAAATAACACAACATTTCTTATTGATCCATTCTTAGCACCAAAAGATACTTATCCCGGCTTTGAAGGAACATTTAACTATCAGCAGAGAATGCCTATGGTTGATTTGCCTGTATCAATAGACAATCTATTAAGCGATATAACTGCAGCAGTAGTTACACATACACATCTCGATCATTGGGATGATACGGCAATTAAATCTATTCCAAAATCACTTCCTATTTTTGTACAAAATACAGCGGACAAAGAACTTATTACGTCACAAGGCTTTAATGATGTACGCATTATTTTTGAAAGTCTAGAGTTTAATGGTATCACATTGAGAAAAACAGGTGGCTCACACGGCACTGTAGAAATGTATGCAAATCCGATTCTCGCACCATTAGCAGGCGATGCGATGGGCGTTATTTTTGAAGCAGCAGGCGAACCAACTGTGTACCTTGTAGGCGATACAGTTTGGACAAGTGATGTAGAGAAGGCCCTCCTTCGCTTCGACCCTAACGTTATTATTATGAACACTGGATATGCTCAAATTTTAGGCTTTGAAGATAGCATTATTATGGGTACAAAAGATATTGGCCGCATGGTGGTACGCAAACCAGAGGCTAAAATCATTGCGGTTCACATGGATACAGTTAATCATACTGCAACAAGTCGTAAGGATGTGCGCAAATTTATCAAAGGCACCAACATTGAAAGCCATGTAGCAGTTCCTGAAGACGGAGAAACCATCGCACTTTAATAGCCCTAAAATAATCAGCACACTAGGCTACATCTAATACAACACTACCCAAAAATCTATCTACAAACAATAAAAAACGCCCTCTAAAGTCTAATAGTCATAATAACTACAAGATCTATAGAGGGTGTTTTTATACTTAACTACAAATTATAATCTATCAAAAAGATAAACTATTTTACTTCAGCCCAACCTAAAGCAGCACGCTTTTCATCGATATCTGCCAAGATTTTCTCAGCTACTTTAGCAGGATCCGTATTTACATACATAACAGAGCCTAAGATATCCTTAGTATCTTCTTTAAGCCATTTTGTAACGGCATCAGAGCCTTGTGTAGGTGGCTCAACACAGTGGTAAGAGTTAATCCCCATCAAGCGGAAGCCAAGGGAGGCATCAATACCCTTTTCGTTAGACCATTCAGGGCTAGACATAGCAAATGGCAATTGTGGTAAATTAAGGCCGAGCTCTGCAGCAATACCACCGAAGATGCCGGAGGAACGTGCATTATCTACACATTCGCCCACATGCCATACTGGTGGTTGATCATCACCCAGGAACTCTTGCAATGCAGGGCTACATTTTTTGTTAGCATCTGTATTGCAATAGCCAAGTTTCATCAATGGGAAGGATGCACAACCGTTTGTTAGGATGATACAGCCATTTTTAATAAGTGTATCAACGATATCTACAGTTGCTTTTTCATAGATAACGCGAGGGTTGGAACAACCTACTACGTTAACGATACCGCGAACTTTACCAGATTTTAATGCCTCTGCCAATGGTTTGAAGGAACCATAATGTTTAACAGTAGATTCTGGAGAGAAACCAACTTCTGCAGTAATTTCATATGGCGGAATGAATACAGGCATACCCTTGCGTAATTCATGAGCTTCAAGAGCGCGATCCAAGATTTTGCGAGCCAATTCTTTTGTTTCAGCCAAGTTAGTGTGATGGTGGTCGTAGCCGATATGTTCTGCACCTGGTAAACGAGCTGCATCAGATGTAGTGATAACTTTTGTGTTGAAGCAACGTGCTACGTCCATAATAGCAGGGTAAACGTCTTGAACGTCAGCTACCCAGCAATCGAGTGCGCCAGTACCAAGTACAAGTTCCGCACCGATAGCATTACACAATGGAATAACGTTTTCGTAGCGGTACATGCTGGACAAGCCAGAGCAACAAATACCATAGAATTGGATGCCTTTGGCACCGATAGCTTTCGCTTTTTCTAAATACTCTTCAGAGGCACCAATTGTACAAATTTGAGATACTAATGTTGGCAAGTGACCATGAACAGCGATGTTAACATACCCTTTTTTCAAGGCACCAATGTTAACTTTGGAAGTACGACGACCACCTTGCCCGAACAATGCGTCTGTTGCGATATCCGCTGCCACTACGCCAGTGAATGTGAAAGCAAGGCCACAACGTAAGAATTGCTTCATGTTGCTTTCCCAATCGCCATCTGTACCTACGCATGTACGATGATATGCATCGAAGGCTTCATTGTATGCAGAAATAGGTAAGATATCCAAGTTTTTCCAAACTTCGCGGCGTTCAGCAGGAGCCATCGCAGTAATTGTTTTATATTCACCAGGTAATGCACGGCTCAAATCTTCTAATAGAACATCTGCCAAGTCATTTGCCACTTCTTTTAAGGAACGACCTTCTTCAGGGATATTGAAAGCTTTACATACAGTACGGATTTTTTCTTCCCCCAAAATTGGAATATCCAATTGGTCATTAGCAGTCGCTTTCAAAGAAATCAAGATTTCACGAGCATGCGCACCATGTTGAGTCAAACCACCTGCAGCAGCACGTGTCATATTACGAGCTACGATAAGATCAGCATCGGCACCACAGACACCACGAGGACTCTTAGGTGTAATTTTACATGGACCCATGAAGCAGATACGGCAACATACACCGGCAATACCGAATGTACATTGTGGTTGTTGTTTATCAAAACGGTCAAATACTGTATCGCAACCGATTTGCTCCATGCGAAGAATCATTTCACGTACCGCAGGATCTGGTGTTTGTTCAATAACATCTTGTTTTGTAGGCCATGTTTTACGATACTCAGCAACGGCTTTCATATAGTCATTTACGCCATGTTCATGAGGTACCCCTGGTTCATGAGTGTGTGGCACCCATTTATCCGTCGGAAGAGCCTTTGCATGACTATGGTCATGACCATGGTCATGATTGTGGTCATGTTGATGATCGTGGTCGTGACCATGATGATCATGACCGCCACAGTGGCAATGATGTTCATGATTATGATTGTGACCATGATCATGTTGTTCACCATGATTATGGTCATGGGTATTTTTGTTTTCCACATCTTTACTCATTTGAAACCTCCTAGGGACCTACATAGGCCAACCAATAATAACAAAAACATATTCTACTTTTAATTATATTTAAATCCACTACAATGATGGGTTTTAAATCCTATCTCCTAAATATGTTTTAAACTACTATAAGTATATTTTCTGAAAGGACATTTGTCAATTAAAATTTGAGAAATTTTTGACGCATCTATATCTAAGAATATGATAATTACAATATTCATTAAATTCGATTCTTTCAGTTTCTTTTCATAAATAAAAAGAGATTAATTCCTAAATTTTACAGGAATTAGTCTCTATAATTTATTGATTGATTTACGTATTAATTTATGTATTAATTATTAATTCATTAATATGCTCTAACCCCTCAGGATATGCCATCTAAATATCTTTATATCTATACATTACAAAAATTGCTGCATAATATGTGCTACTTCAGATAAATGGAAACGTTTTGCCCTATCAGACCTCGCCACAAGAACTAATTGACGGAAACAAAGTTTCGATGCAAGAGGATAGAATTTAACCTTATCGTCATCCCCCTTGCTATTAAGAGTATTCGGTAAGAATGTAATACCATAATCATCTTCTACCAAGGACCGGCATGAATCTAAAGTTTCAGCGCCAATTACGGCTTTTGGCACAAAGGATTCTGCTTGACATAGACGGTTTACCAACGTCCGCAATTTGAGTCCCTCTCTTAGCAAAATAAACGGAAACGCTCCAAAAGGTGCAATTTCTCGAATTCCATCATTAGTCATGAGAGAATCTGCAATATCTATGGCCTTCTTGTTTTCCACACTAATGGCCAATAAAATCTGCTCATCTAAAACGGGATAACTTTCAAGGTCCTGAGAATAAATCGGCGTTGGAAATAATCCTACATCTACTAAGCCATCACAAATTTGCTGTTCCAAAAAGTGAGATTCTCCCTCTACAACATGGAACTCCCAAGAAGGTTCAATTTGCTGAAAGCTTTTCAATGTTTTCCCAAGCATATGATGTCCATAGAATTGAGACAAGCCGATACGCACATGATAGGCTACATCTGTGCCTTGATTAATGATAGATTGCGTTAAAGCCTCCACCTTTAAAACTAACGGCATGCCCTCTTTTGCAACTTGTAACGCCGCAGCAGTTGGCACGACTTTTGTGCGATCACGAACAAACAACGTAACTCCTAGCTCTGCTTCAATACGACGAATCCCTTGACTCAACGCCGGCTGAGAAATATATAATTTTTTAGATGCCTTTGAAAATGATGCCATCTCAACGATGGTACTAATATATTTAATGTCTTTTATGTCCATATACAAGTCCTTATAACTATGTCCGTATACAAGTCTTATAATAAAACATTATTTCTATTATAGCTACTCATTACTAAAATATATGTTACATATACATGAGGAAAAATAAAAATACCAAGAAATTTAGTGTCTTACAAAGCTAAATTTCTTGGTATGTCTTATAAGGAAACGAACTACACATAGGATGCGATAGAACCGCATTCTATTACAGCCCTTTTTAATTTTTAGATCACATTAAGGACTTAAGTACATCCAATACTTCTTGAGGTAATTCGTTTTTATGACCTTTAAGTTTTTCCACATAGTCATAACGGAATTCGAAAGCTTGGTGTAATTGGTGATGGTATTCACGTACTTCGAATGGAGGTTCAAAACCTGGTACCTCTACATAGGAAAGATTTTCGTATTCACAGAATGGTTTGAATTCCAATGTACCTTCCACCAAACGTTCTAACAAATCAAGAGTAACTTCTTTAGGAATTTTATTTTCCAAGAAAAAGCCTGTGTTCATGATGTAGCATTCAACGCCACATTCGCAGAACAGTTTTTTATAGCTTTCATAGTCACGAACCAATGGATATGTACGGAATGGATTTGCGTAAGGTTCGATAACAAGTGCATTTGGATCGACATGAGCATCGAGTTTTTCTGCCGTAGAGCGGCGAGTTGCAAGTGTTGCCCCCATGGTAGAAGCCAATACAGGATCATTAATTTTGAGGATTGGTGGCAATGTTTTATCTTTCATAAGCCATACTATGGCATTAACAGGTTCACCAACGTAGTTTACGCGATTATCTGTCCAGAATTGAGATTTGATAGCACGACCATTGCTATTACGCACGTCTTCGGCCAATACAACCTTGCGACCATTCTCATCCATCGTTACACCTACGTTTTGTAGAGTCAACAAAAATTCGTTTGCAGGATGTTCCACAGGGTAATCTTGCATTTTGTCAAAGTAAGTAGGTTCAAGGGCAATAGAACTCAAATCTTCAGTATTGATGATATACGCATCATCATGCAAGATAGAGATATCATAGCGACCATCGTGTTTTTCATGAGTCAATGTAGATTTACCGGAGCCGGACAAGCCGAATACACCGATAGTATAGGATTTGCCATTATCAAGGTTGTAACGTTTCATACCGCCATGGCAAGCAACATAACCGAGGCGATTTGCCAAGGACCATGCCAATGTAAGGGTACCTTTTTTGTGCTCCCCGAAATAGCGCATGCCAAGAATCATAGCACAGTTATGAGCAGGATCAAAAATAGCAAGACCACCTGGATGACCTGGTACAACATAATCTGGATCAGAGTAAATGTAGATATCACCTTCAGGGATTTCTAAACTATCATTATAAAATTCTTTTACCGCTGCATCAAAGAACTTAAAGTTCATGATCCAAGAATACAAAATAGATGCGTGATCTTTTGGAATCATCAAATGAGCACGAGCAGTGAATTTTTTATCTAAACCAACAATAGTTTGAGCAGCAATCCACTCTTTATTGCGACTATCGTATACAGCATCACGTGCAATATTAGCGAGTTCAACTTCATCTATGCCTTCATCACCAATAATGCGACGAGCTTTTGCATAGCGGCCTGTAGTTTTGCCATCGTTAGTAACAAGTACCTTCGCATCTGCAGGCAAACCTTGTTCACATGGTTTATGTACAGGCATATCGAGGACGATAACACCAGGCTCTTCAGTGGCAAATTGATACGCTTGTGCTACAGATGTAATAGGAGTCACATTGTTCCCATAAAATGCAGTTTCAATTGTACTGCGCATCATAGAAAATAATGGGTTTGTTTTGATTTCACTTTGCTTCCAAACGCGTCTTGTAGACATAGTATCTAGATCCTCACCTTTAAATATATTAGTAATTTCTCTTATAAAAGTAATGTTGTACATGAAAACACTGCTAAGGCAAATACTTTCATTATTTTCTATTTTACCCTTTTCAATCAAATTTGTATACATAAAACAGATGATTTATAGGAAATTAATGTATGTTTATTTTGAATTAGTGCAACACATTTGTAATATAATAAATTAATACCTAGCGGCATGAAACTATTAGTATTCAATAGAACAGCTTAAAAACTAGACAGAGTTACAAAGTAACTAGTTATATTTACAAAGCAACTAGTCAAATTTACAAATCAACTAGTCAAATAGCAAAACGAAAAAGAGGCAAGGTCCTAAGCACTTGCCTCTTTCACGTTTAAAAAATGCAATTATTTCTTATCTTTATTGATAAATGCATCGATTTTACTAATTAGATCATCTACCTCAAAATCGCCACGTTCTGCCATCATCTTAATTGTTGCCACCTTGGCCATTACTTTTACCATAGGTGTTTTTAATTTCTCAAATTTAGGATTCAAAGAAATCAAATGATCTACAATATCTGGACGATGTTTAATTAAATTAGACAATGTTGTTTTTGCATCGATGTGGAATCGACCATCTGCATCAGTTGTTAATGGTTCTTCTTCTACCTCTTCTGCTGCCTCTTGAGCCAAGGATTTTTCTTTACCACCATCGCCTACAAAATCAGTTTTATCCCAAGTCAACAATGTACGAGAACCCTCAAGTTCACGGATATGAGTACAGTCTTGCATCATTTCCAATACGCCGCGGAATTTACCATTTTCATCGCGCACCGCTGTGTAGATAACATAGATGAACAAGCCTGGCTTATTAATCCAGAATTCCGCTTGGCTTTGTTCGCCAGAACGGAACTTCTCTACGATTTCCTCTACTATATGAACAGATTTTGCGGGGTGACAATTCTTCACCTCACGGCCGATAACGTTCGCACTGCGAGGGAAAATACGATGTGCCGTATCGCTGTAGAACTTAACTAGTTCATTTTCATCTACATAGGATAAATCTACTGGTAAATGACGGAACAACAAATTAATTTGCTCTAATGTCAATTTACCTGTAGCTACATCGAGAACTGCGTCCTTACCAACGGGCGCGCCACCAACAGGGCCTACATATTTAGATAGCAAGCCAGCTAAATCATTTAAGAATTCGTTAGATACAGCACCACCTTGAGCTGAATTATTGCCATTCAATTGCGCCGCAGAATCATTGATACCTGGCACGACATATAAGCCTGGCGCATTGATGATAGCATAACCAATTTCATGGTCATTTTTACTCATCCGAACAAACTCTTCGTCACTCAACAATTTATAAGACGTTGGCAATAAGACTTCTAGTTCTTTAGAATTCAAATCCCGTAATTTTGCCAAAGTTTCTGGCACAGATGCTAGGAATTCTTCGTATTTATCTTCCCGAAGCAATGCGTAGGATGCAGAGATAGCATCGCGCACAGCATCATCAAAGGTCCACATAATGCGCGTTGGGCGGTCAAATCCGTGGTCCTCAAGCATTGGATACAGTTGATTTTGCTTACGAGATAGATGAGTTCTCCACTCTGCTAAGGAATCAAAAACGCCAAGCCACGGATTTTTGATAAACTTCTCTTGTTTTAACAATTCGTCTGCTTCAAGGGCTACCTTTTCAACAGCATTGATTTCTTCCAAGTACGCCCACAACGGATGGTTCTCAGGGTACTCATTTTCGGCACGCACCAAAACGCCATCAAATAGATCTAAGAGATCATCCATTTTCTCTAGGATTTCTTCGTCCTTGTAAACACCTTTCAAACTTTGCTCTGCGTAGGCAAACTCATCAGGTGTACAAGTACCTAATTTCTCTTTTAAGATGCGATTGCCCTCTTCTAAGGACAATTTACCATCTAAATAATCTTCTTTAATGGACACAATAATTCTGTAACGTTCATTGTTAATATCTAGCTTTTGTTTTAATGGATTCATATGCTTATACCTCCACGGGCTAATCTATAATTATATTTTTATTATACCATTTTGAAAGTAATTTTCAGTTGCTACAGATACAATTTTGATTTATTTTTTAAATTTACAAATCCAATGTTATGAAAATGGATAACCTTACTTTATTTTTTAGAATATTTTGGCATACAAAAACTGCACCTAAAAAATTGTGTCCAATTTTTGGAGTGCAGTTCTGTATGAGTGCCTTTGATTAGTTTTTAAAATCAATATATTGAGTTTTAGAAGATGCTACAGGGTTACCATTGGAATCTGTGGCAGGACTAAATCTCCATTTAGAAATAGTATCAACAATGGCTGCATCAAGAGCACTAGAGCCGCTAGATGAAACAACTTCAACATCCCCTACAGAACCATCTTCCCTAATGGTAAAACGTATATCTGCACCATGAGCAGCTTCACCATAGGCAGCGAGCAATGCTCGGTCAATAGGTGGTGTAGCTATAGCTACTGGTGGATCATATGGAGCTGCCAACACAGAAGCTACCATACTAATTACAAACAATGAGCTTAAGATAATACAACGCAACACTTTATTCATCATTTTCTCCTTATTTAGCTTTCACAGCTTGCTTAGGCAGAGTAATTGTCATCCCAATAATGGATTCGTGTGCCTTTTGATCTGTGCCAATAGCAGGGGTAAACTTCCACTGCAAAATTGCTTTTTTTACTGCTTCATCAACAGGAGCATATCCACAAGAGCGCTCTACGAAAACATTTTTAACATTACCTTTTTTATCAATCAAGAAGCGTACGCGCATATCAGGCGCTACCGTAGCGGTTTGAGGAATCTCAGGCAACTCAGGTTTTACAATAGTAACCTCCCTTGGAGATTCTAAAAACTTCGCCGCATCAGCTGTATAATCACCTAACATGCCGAAAGATGCAACAAGTACAGCTGCAGCAGCGTATCGGAATAATTTATTCATAAGAAGCCTCCTTATTAACCTTTTACCTATGCATAATATCATACTAAATAAAGATGAATATTAAAAGAATAAATTCTTATTGATAAAATTTCTCATTTATGATATATTAAACTCAAGATAACTGTTCGGACTCACATATCAAGTTGATATGACAAAAAACTACACAAAGGAGGTTCATCATGAGACGTAGAAAGCGTATTCAAATGAAGGTCATGATGGTACTTGGTATCGTTGCCCTCGTTGGGCCTAACCATCTACAAGCACTTATTCCCTAAATTATTTTGACCTTAGCAGAAGACCGTATAACTGCCACTAGCCGCTACGTTAGTAGCGGCTATTTTTCCGTTTAAATCAGGGTCGTATACTACCTTTTCAAAGCATTTTATCTGTTAATTATTTATATCAGTTTTTCTACATATCATTACATCATTTTTGTATTAACAAGATAACTAAAGATTTTAAACTCACTACCCACAAAAGGAGGCTTATTATGAAATTTAATCGAATTTTATTAGTCGTCGTATCATTAGCACTTATAGTATTTGCCCTTGCAGGCTGCGGAAAAGACACAGCCCAAGATAGTCAGAAAAAACTTAATGTCGTAGCTACTACAACGATGTTAACGGATTTAGTAAAAGAAATCGGCGGTGACCATGTAACCGTACAAGGTCTCATGGGACCTGGTGTAGACCCTCACCTATATCAAGCGAGTGCAGGCGATGTAACAGCTATGTCTAAGGCGGATGTTGTAGTATACAACGGCATTCACTTGGAAGGTAAAATGGGCTCCATTTTCGACAATCTAACAAAGCAAAATAAAGCGACCATCCGCGTATCTGATGCCATTGATCCAGCTACATTGCTCGACTTTGACGAAGAAGATGGTGTAAAAACAAAAGACCCTCATATTTGGTTTGACGTTGCTAACTGGAAACTGGCAGCAAAAGCAGTATACGAAGGTCTTGCTAAAGCCGATCCGGCTCATAAAGAAGATTACAAAAAACGCTATGACGCATATCTTACTAAATTAGATGAAACTGATGCGTACGTTAAAGCTCAAGCAGAGTCTATTCCGAAAGAATCTCGCGTACTCGTAACAGCTCACGATGCGTTCCAATACTTCGCTCGCGCGTACGGCTTTGAAGTAAAAGGTTTACAAGGTGTAAGTACTGCCACAGAAGCAGGTACACAAGATGTGAATAATCTAGTTCAATTCATTGTTGACCACAAAATCAAAGCTATCTTCGTAGAATCTTCTGTACCGCATAAAACTATCGAGGCTGTTCAAGAAGCAGCTAAAGCTAAAGGCTGGAACGTTTCCATTGGTGGTGAATTATACTCCGACTCCCTCGGTTCTGAAGGCACTGAAGGTGGCACATATATCGGTATGGTAAAAGCTAATATCGATACGATTACTAAGGCACTTAAATAATCATTTATTAGAGTTTCTTAATTAAATACAACAAAGTAAATTTACTTATACTAACTTAGATCAACTTAAATTTACTTTGTTATTGTAAGTACATGTGCTACTAGCAATTCACAGCTAGTAGCACTCATTAATACAAGGAGGTTTCCATGGAATGGGCCGTTGAAGTTGAAGATATGACCGTAGCATATACGACAAAACCCGTATTATGGGACGTAGATATGAAGGTACCCATCGGTTCCTTAGCGGCCATTGTCGGCCCTAATGGTGCCGGTAAGTCCACATTATTAAAGGCCATGCTTGGCCTACTAACAGTTATCTCAGGAAGTGTAAAATTTTATATCGATCACCACTTAGCGATGGACAAAAACGATTACAAGAAAATCGCCTACGTCCCTCAAAGTGGTAGCGTAGACTGGGACTTCCCTACCACCGTACTAGATGTAGTACTCATGGGTCGTTATGGTCATCTAGGTTGGTTTAAGCGTCCTAGCAAAAAGGATAAGGAACTCGCCCTCTCCATGATAGAAAAAATGGGCATGAGCGACTATGTGGATCGACAAATTCGCCAGCTTTCAGGGGGACAACAACAGCGCGTCTTCCTCGCAAGAGCCCTCGTCCAAGAGGCAGATATTTACCTCATGGACGAACCCTTCAAGGGCGTCGATAAAACCACAGAGCATGCTATTATTTCTCTTTTACAAGAAATGAAAGCTCGCGGCAAAACGGTTATCGTCGTCCACCACGATTTAAATACGGTGCCCCAATATTTCGATTGGGTAACGATGGTGAACAAACAAACTGTCGCCTATGGTCCTGTAGCAGATACGTTTACGGACGAAGCTATTGAGCGCACCTACGGCAAAGGGAGGATTGTATGACCATATTCCAATCCTATACGACGCAGATGGTACTGCTCGGCACGGCGTTATTAGGCCTCGCTAGTGGTATCGCTGGTAGCTTTGCGGTACTTCGCAAGGAAAGCCTCATCGGTGACGGTCTATCACATGCGGCATTACCCGGTGTGGTCATTGCCTTCTTGCTGACAGGCATTAAAGATATTGAGGTTCTCATCGCCGGTGCCGCACTTTCATCGATAACTGCGGCTTGGCTCATTACCATTACCGTAGAAAATAGCAAAATCAAATTTGATGGCGCTTTAGCCACCATACTCTCCGCCTTTTTTGGGCTCGGTATGGTATTGCTCACCTATGTACAAAGCTTAAACAATGCTGGTCAGGCGGGGCTTTCAAAATTCATATTTGGACAGGCAGCCACCATATTGGCGCGTGACGTGTACATCACATCTGCAGCGGCGCTCATCATCATCGTGCTAACCGCATTATTCTGGAAGGAGTTAAAGCTCATCTCCTTCGATGTGGAATACGCCAAAACACTACAAATTCCCGTCACTTTCACCCTTATTTTATATCGTTCACTATTGATCATGACCATCATCATCGGCATTCAATCGGTAGGCGCTATTTTGATTAGCTCCCTCCTCATTGCACCCGCCGTAGGGGCAAGACAGTGGACGAACAAACTGGGCACCATGTGTATATTAGCAGGATGTTTCGGCATGATATCCGCCATCGGCGGTACTATCTGGAGTACAGCGGTCCCCAAATTACCGACAGGTCCAGCTATCATCGTCATTTTATCGATTCTCGTATTATTGAGTCTCATCTTTGCTCCTAACAGAGGTATGCTCTGGCAGTTCCGTAAAAATAGACAGTCAAAGCATGCATTATTGTTAGAAACCACAAGGGATCCCAAATCTAAGGCACAGCAAAGTATTTACGTAGCAGAGGACGCACAACCTCGCATAGGAGGTGCCCCATGACAGTTCATACAGAGATATTGCTCATTGCCATTGCGGTGTCCATCGCATGTGCCATCCCTGGGGTCTTCCTCGTATTGCGTCGCATGTCTATGATGGCCGATGCCATTACGCACACCGTATTCCTCGGCATCGTGCTCGCTTTCTTTATGACGGAAGATTTAAACTCTCCATTTCTACTCGTCGGGGCTACCTTAGTTGGTGTAGGCACCGTATGGCTTACAGAAATGATACATAACACGGGGCTTGTCAACGAAGATGCGTCTATCGGCATCATCTTCCCGCTTCTATTCTCTATCGCCATCATTCTAGTCAGCCTATACAGTGGTAACGCTCATCTCGATGTAGATACCGCATTACTCGGCGAAATAGCCTTTGCCCCCTTTGATCGATGGATTGTGAACGGCACAGACTTGGGGCCTATATCGCTATGGATTTCCCTAGGCGTGGCGCTCATCAATTTAATTTTAGTCATGCTATTCTACAAGGAATTGCAACTCTCCACCTTTGACCCGCTACTAGCGGGGCTCTTCGGCTTTATGCCAGCCCTCATCCACTATGTACTCATGACCATGGTATCCCTCACCGTTGTGGCCTCGTTCCAAGCGGTAGGTGCCATTCTCGTCATCGGTCTCATGATAGGACCTGCAGCCATCGCTTATTTATGGACGGACTCTGTGAAAGCCATGCTTACTAGTAGTATCATCATCGGTATTATCTGTGCTGTCATCGGTACAGAAGTCGCTTTCACCATGGACGTATCCATCGCGGGTTCCATTGCAACTACCATCGGTATCGCACTGATTATCGCTGTTATCGCAACACCGAAGACTGGCTATATCGCCACATACCGCCGTCAACGTCATTTGCGTCGCCATTATCGGGAAACGATGATGCTATGTCATATTTATACGCATATGGATACGCCTATCGCGCACGTTGAAAACGGCATCGGTACCATTCATGAACATTTGAACTGGAGACCTGACTATACACACCAAGCCGCATCACAATTGAAGAAACAAGGTCTATTATATGTGACAAATGGACACTACGTGCTTACTGATAAGGGTATAGCACAGGTAAAAGAAATTATTTAATGTTTCCCACAAAAAAGAAGCTGAAATCAATGCTTGATCTGCAAAGATTTCAGCTTCTTTTATTTTAACCTAATAGCCTTTTATCATTTTATTGCTTCTAATGGAATAACATGAGGTAACCCATTATCATCGATATAAATTTTTGTCTTAACACGGTATACATCTTCCATCATGGCTTCTGTAAAGATGTCTTTCGGTGCACCCTGATCGTATACTCTACCCTCTTTGAGCACGATGATTTCATCTGCGAACATAGCCGCCAAATCAAGATGATGCAATGTTACGAGTTTCCTCTACAATTCAAGGCGCATTTGGTACCATTTAGCACCGCCATGATCCGACGTTGATTCCCCTTCATTTACAAAACCAAACTTGGCGTAATAGTGAATCTTTTCTTCCTTACAGGTTAGAATTACGCCCTTTCGGTTTTCCTCTCTGGCCAACTCTATGAAAGCCTCTATCAACTGACCACCTACTCCTCGATTTCGGTATTCTGGCAATGTATTCAAGCCAAATATCATCTGCCATGCGCCGTTAGGGTTATGCAACGAAGCATCGCCGAACATCTCATCCGTTAAAATTTCATCATCCGTTACAAAACCATCGATAAAACCAATCGGTATATCGCCGTCAAAGGCAATTAAAAACTGACCTGCATAATGGTCTAAGCGCTCCTTAAAAGCCTCACGAGGTGCAGCCTCTGCAGGAGGGAAACAAGTTGCTTCTATATGTGTCACTAAATCTAAATCAGCGGTTGTCGCTTTTCGTATTAATATATCCATATCTTTCTCCATCATATCTACATGTCGGTTTTAGTATATACCGTTTATAAAACAAAGGCTACACATTCAATGAGTGATGTGTAGCCTTTTCTGTTCTACTTTTTCGTATATTTAGGTACATTACGATATTGCATTGGCAATGAATCGTCTTTAATCATAAAGCCATGCTTTTCATAGAATGGAGCATTCTTACTTTCACCAATCATAACATTAATGTACAAGTAAGACTTGTAAGCCTGTTTCACCATTTCTAGTAAATGCCCTGCAATACCTTGGCCCCGATAATCAGGATGAACCAACACATAATTGATAAAGCACACAAGTTCACTATCGTCCATGACGCGAATAAGACCTATTAAGCGATCTCCATCCCAAGCAGAAATCACGCGTGACGAATTCATCAAAGCCTTGTATAATCGATCAGGATATTTTCCCACCACCCAGCGAACAGATAAAAACAGTTCTGCTACCTGCTGAGGGGTAAAAATTTTTTCTTCGGTATAGGTAATCGCCATAAGAGCTTCTCCAAATGATTACTTTAACTTTCGCATCTCACGAATAAACGCCTCAGCCTCTTGCAGGTTCTTAGGGAACTCAAAATAAATACATTGCTCATGTCCACAATAAGGATTACGGAAGTCATAGCCGCTCAATAACAAATACTCGATGATTTTCCATTCTTTGTCATTAGATTTTTTAGGAGCCTTGAACTTCTCGTTCACAAAGTACATTTTACCTTTACAGGTAGGGCAGGTTTTATTTCTGTTAAACAACTCGTAGTTTGTGCCCTCCGACAAGGAGATCCGACAATTTACACATACATTTTTATAGCCCATAACTATTTACTCCCATATGGTTTATGTTGAAAGATTTCTTTTACAATCCCTTCACCAACAATATTTCCGCCTTCCATTATAAAGAACTCAGTACCTGCTTGTAGAGCTGAATAATCTATGGTTTCATATACTGGTAAAGCGTTAGCTTGAATAGGTTTATCAAAGATGACATCTTCACCATCAATAAAATTGATACCAAGATATTCCTCAGTACCTTTTATAACGATATGCGGATAGTACATTCCATAATTTAAATTCGGTGGAGTTCTTCTCTTCTTACTGAAGAAAGTAACTGTACAGCCAATAGTAAAATCTAAATCGCTCATTTTAGACCTCATTCAATTACATATACCATATCACCTTTAAAGTATATGTTCATTATACAGTGTACTGGATTCCCTTCGGTCCATAACCAGCCCTGGAATACAGCGTGTCCCCAATTATAGGTCTCCGTAATGACCTCAAATTCACTATCACTATAATCCTGTTGATACTGAGGTAACTCAATTCTTTTACCTGTGAAAGTATCTAGTATCGTATTATTAAACACTAGAATTTCAAAAAAATCTATATCGCACGTCTCAAACACAACTTGAGCCTTATGAGTCTGTTCAGTACCGTTTTCGTAAGAAAAAATGTACTCAAAGGTAAGGATCAAATTATCGTCTACGTATTCTATTTTCTGTACCCTTGCATCGTGGAGAGAATATTTGGAATGGTTGCCAAAGGATTTTGTTGTTTTCATAGGACCTCATTATATAATTAACAATACTATAATTTAAAAATCAATTAATTTGAGCCTATTTTATTAATTCTTTTCATCTAATATTGTATCATGTGTATCATAATAATAAATAATTATTTATCGACCAACGATTAAATATTAGAATACAAATAAAAAGCACATGATAAAACACTTTTACGCGTTTAAAATCATGTGCTTCATTTTATCAAAGCCTAATAGCTTTGACTTATTATAAAATTAAAGATAAAATTTTAGAAAAATATATATCTAGACTAAAATAGTTTATTTATCAACTTAAATAACTTTTCAAAATTATTCAAAGATTCATTTGAAAATGAAATACTTTGTATATTTTTAGCTAGATAATTTGCAGGCCTATAATGATTAAAACTTTCGCCATTGTTTAAAGCCCTTAATTGTTCTAAGATTGAACCGTCAGTTAAAGTAGTACTATCAATCTCCACATCAAATGTTTTATTATATAAATCAACATAATCAGACTTTAAAAATAAATCTTCAATATCAGCATGGTCTGACTGTATAACATCATGATAAAATAAAATATTATTCTCCTTAATAATTTGTTTCGCCACCATATTATTTAATCGACTTTGGGCGGATTGATCAGTAAAAGTATCTAGTAGGCATACCAACTCCAATTTATTTCCTCGTAGCAAGGAAATAAAAGTTGCCACTTTATCAGCCCCCCCTACAGGAACAATCATAACTTCAGGGTTTAGCCCTTCACGTCCATGCGCTTCTAATATTGTTGAAATTATTGATAAATATGTTAAATCTGAAATTCCCTCTACAAGTAAATTTTTCTTTGATACAAATAAATTCTGCGCTAAATCATATCCTAAAGCGGCTTGTAATGGAAATAGTGTGTTCGGATCCTTCTCTTGAACAGAATCTGATATTGTAGTTCCATCTTTTTTCTCGAACACAGTTCTAACCTTATTTAATTTATCAGTTTCAATCATAAATGGTGAATGCGTAGTATAAATAATCTGATAATCATTTGATAAATCAAATATGAATTTTAACAAATCATTCTGAGCCTTAGCATGTAAATTTAATCCTGGTTCATCAAGCAATAATATATATGTCGTATCTCTCTTCTCTTGAATTTTCATAAACCATACTAAGAAAGAAAAGAACCAATTAAAACCTTTACTTCTATTTTCTAAAGGTAATGAAACACCGGTTCTTTGATTTTGAACTCTAATCTCTAATATTCGATCAACAATTCTAGTATTATTATAACAATCAATTTCTTCTTTTTTATCTATTTTAAATAGTATTTTTAGATTCTTATTAGTTTTCCAATACTTAAATAATTCAGCAGAAATAATCGCTTCTGTAGCCTCTAATTCAGCAATAAATTCCTCAAAATTATCAGATTTTGTTAATGTCTCTATATCTATATCAGCTAACTCTAAAAGAGCTTTAGCAGTTTTTTTTGCAGAATCAGTAAAATTCTCTTCTAACTTTGTTAACGATACTCTTGATGGCAATGAATAATAATCATCATAATACATAAACTTAGGTAAATTAGGTATTAAATATTTACAAACAACAAACTCATCAATAGGTGATTTTTCCCATGAATTAGTATCTTTGAAAAAAACTTTAAGAGAATCTAGCTTTTTTATATCGTCCTCACTATATCCCATTTCATTTTTATTCTCTAATACCTTCTTAAATTGAGATTTATTCGAAACATTTTGAAGACTGCTTGATAAGTCTTGATTTTCAAACTCTAATGAAACAATCTTCTCTTTCATAAACTCTAGAGTATTAATCCAAGATAACTTCCATGTCCAATGATTGTCATAATAATATGTTACTGAAAATTTATTATCTAATGGTTTAATTCCAAGTTCCTCATAAATTTCATGTAAAACATTATTATCTACCTGATACTCTAATTTAACAGCCTCAGGTATTTCACCAGTTTTATCAACCGATTTTTTCTGCTTTCTTGGAAAATCATGAATCATATTAAAAGTAAATTTTTCATCATTTTCAAAATACTGCGTTTTAGCTAATGCTTCTAAAATAGAGGTTTTTCCTGATTCATTCATCCCCACTAAAACAGTAACATCATCCTCAACATCAAAAGATTGCTCAGTTTCTATACATTTATATCTTATAATATTTGCTTTTATTAATTTTATCATTTTATTCTCCCGATTAAACATGAAAAATTTTCAATATTTAAAAATTGTAAAACTAACCCCAAACTCAAATACTATTAATAAATTTAATGTATTTATTTATACTTATACACTTATCCCCACCCTTTTATATAATCTTCTCCAATAAACTAAATTACAATACAAAAAAATTATTCCCACTCAATTGTTGCCGGTGGTTTAGATGTAATATCATACACAATACGGTTAATGTGTTGTACTTCGTTTACGATACGACGGGAGATTGTGTCCAATACGTCGTAAGGGATGCGTGCCCAGTCAGCAGTCATGAAGTCTGTTGTTGTTACGCCACGTAATGCCAATGTGTAATCGTATGTACGGAAGTCGCCCATAACGCCTACAGTACGTGTAGATGTTAATACTGCAAAGTATTGGTTGATGCTACGATCAAGACCAGCTTTTGCAATTTCGTCACGGAAGATGTAGTCCGCATCACGCAAGATATCGAGTTTCTCTTTAGTGATTTCGCCCATTACGCGAATAGCAAGACCAGGACCTGGGAATGGTTGACGCCATACGAGGTAGTCAGCCAAACCTAATTCAGAACCAAGTTCACGTACTTCATCTTTGAAGAGGTTACGCAATGGTTCGATGAGGCCTTTAAAGTCTACCACTGCAGGCAAGCCGCCTACGTTGTGGTGAGATTTGATAACTTCAGCTTCGCCAGTACCGGACTCGATAACGTCAGGGTAAATAGTACCTTGCGCTAAGAAGTCAACGGAACCGATTTTGCGACCTTCGTCTTCGAATACGCGAATGAATTCTTCGCCGATAGCTTTACGTTTTGCTTCAGGATCTTCAAGGCCAGCTAATTTATCTAAGAAACGTTTTTCAGCATCTACGCGGATGAAATGCATACCGGAATCTTTGAAAGCTGCTTCAACTTCATCGCCTTCGTTTTTACGCATTAAACCATGGTCAACGAATATACAAGTCAATTGGTCACCTACAGCTTTAGAAATAAGAGCTGCCGCAACAGAGCTATCCACACCGCCAGACAATGCCAACAATACTTTGCCGTCGCCTACTGTGTTACGGATGTCTTCAATAGCAGTTTTAGCATAGTTTGCCATTGTCCATGTGCCTGTGAAACCACATACTTCGTACAAGAAGTTGTGAAGCATTTCTTTACCATGTTCCGTATGCAACACTTCTGCATGGTATTGCATAGCATATAGTTTGCGTTCTGTATTTTGCATGGATGCAACAGGGCAATCCTTAGTATGTGCTACAATTTCAAAGCCTTCAGGAACCTTTGCTACATAGTCAACGTGAGACATCCAAACAACTTGGTCTTCTTCCAAGCCTTTGAACAATGGAGATGTAGTGTCCACTTTAGTAGGTGTTTTACCAAATTCACGGTTGTCCGCAGATTTAACTTCGCCACCCAATGTATGCGCCATAAATTGCATACCATAGCACATGCCAAGAATAGGAATACCAAGTTCAAAAATCTCTTTTTCAATTTTTGGAGAGTTTTCTTCATACACGCTGTTAGGACCGCCTGTGAAGATGATACCTTGCGGTTTTAATTCCTTAATTTTTTCCAGCGCTTTGTTGTATGGATATACTTCGCAGTATACGTGGTTTTCACGAACACGGCGCGCGATCAATTGGTTATATTGACCACCAAAGTCAACAACAATTACAAATTCCTTGTTTTCCATGCCTTCCTCCATATGCATCTATTTGTGAAAGTATATTCACTATTTGTTATGCCCATACATATCTGTACTGGGGGTGCGTTTTTCCGAGCTAAACGCTAATTTTTCATTACAGTTTATTATACCATAGGAAGTATAACGGCTCCATATATTCCGTATATAGATTATAAATAAGAATTTAATGTTCGGATTCCTAGCTACCACTCTTTAGGAGCCTTCCGTATGTGAGTTAATTTGCTGACAATACTAAAAGATTTCTAGCTATCACTTTTTAGGAACCTCTCGTTTATACATTTTCACAGCCCCTACAGGGCATATGGAATAACAATCACCACAGCCAATACAGCCTTTCCCAATGATAAATCGAGTTTTCCCTTCGGTGATGCATTGAACAGGACAGTCCTCAGCACAAGCACCACATTTAACACAAGTGTCATCAATATTAAACTTTAGATTTCCCATTATGCATCACCTCCCTATCAGAAAAAACAAAATTAAGTATATCCACGTAATGATTAAATACTATATCTGCCATGTAACATTAGGTTATTATAAACACTAAAGTCAAGATTTTCTATTGAGCGCAATATTATATGCAATAGCCGAGTAAATAGCTTTTGCCACGCCTTGGTGGTTATTATCTGTCGTTTCGTATCGTGCCGCTTCTTTAATGTTCGGCTTGCTATTGCCCATGGCTACGCCTGCACCCGCAAAGCGTAACATAGATAGATCATTTTCGCTATCCCCTAGTGTCATCACCTCATCAGGACTTAAGCCCCAGTGTTTTGCCAAGGCTTCTACAGCAGTACCTTTTGTAGTATGAGGCAATACAAACTCTAGATTGCCTTCACTAGAGAGCAATACATCATAGAATCGTTCACGGCCAGTACCGTCGTGGGATAAACCTTGGTATTCATCTCGTAAGTCTTGCAAGATGCGCTGACGCATCGGCTCGTCACCGTAGAAGATTTGAATCTTCTCAGGTCCTTCATCTAAGGCTTCCATATGAGCTAACAAATCACATACCATTGTTCGCGTAGCCAAGATAAATGGACGAATATTAGGTCTAAAGAAGAAATTGGATTGCTCAATTTCACATTCAGACATCTTTACCTTTGCTGCTTCATTGCCTTCCACCAATGCATAGTGGTCGTACGTTGCACCTGGTAGACGAGTGTCCCCTATATCAGAAATCTGATTTTTTTTATTAGGCAGATGATTATCCATTATGCCATGCAACGTCTTTTTATTACTGCCACTTCGTTCACAAGCGCACGCCCCTAAGCGTTCAGGGGTAATGCATCTAGATGGCGGATACATGCCAAAGATTTTGTCTTTCACATAGGCCTCTACATATACGCCATAGGTTAATAGTTTGCGCAACAAATGTAGAGCTTGTTCCTTATCAAAATTTACGTGAAATAGACTACGGTTTTCGTCCTTGTCCATCACATAGGCGCCATTGGTGCACATGAAATAGCGCAAGCAAGGCAGTTTTTCGATGACATCATTCATCTCATTCCAAGCACGGCCAGATGCAATGGCTACCCGAATCCCGCTTTCACGAGCTGCACGAATCGCCTCAATGGCATCCTCAGGAATCGCCTTTGCATCGTTTACCAAGGTACCATCTACATCGGATGCGATAAATCGAATTGGTTTATCACCTACAAGACCAATATAATTTTTTATAGTTAATGTTTCCTTTGAGGACATACAACCTCCCTCATAGTATCTAAAATAGATTTATCAATATCTTGAATTTCAAATGAGTATCCTCATAGTATTTATAATACACTTACACACATCTTGAATTTTAGATGCGTATCTTCATAGTATTCTATGGTTATTCTCATAGTATCTAAGATTATTCCCCTAGAGATTCTGTAAATTCAGCTACGATTTCTTCTAAGGTTGTTGGGTTTTCTACGAGTCGTAATAAAGCGCCACCAATGATATTTGCTCCGTCGATGATGGTTTGTTCAATGGTAGGCTCTAACATGGCACCGGCAAATTCTTTAGAATGGCACACCTTCGGCTCGCCAGCAAGGCGCAATTTAGGATGGAGTGCTGCACATTGATAGCTTACATTGCCAATATCTGAACTACCTCCGAGGGCTGCCGGACCAGATTCAAAATCGAGGCCCATGTCGGCCATTACCTCTTCGATAAGCTTTGTGCCACGGTGGTTTTGGTTCATATCATCATACGGGTTGCCATAAAACGCTACATCCACAGTTGTACCTGTACAAAGGGCCGCCCCTTCAAAGATGTTTTTAATCTGCTCAGATAAGCCATTTAAGTAATCCCGCTCTGTGTGACGCACGGTAACCTCTAATTCACCGAAGGCAGGAATTACATTGGATGCGGTACCTCCAGCAATGATCCACGTGCCGATGCGCGTTTCAGGGCGCACTTGTTGGCGCATCATATCCATAGCATGAATGGCGAGTTGCACACCATTCACCGCATTGACACCATTCCAAGGCTCACCTGCCGCATGAGCTGGTTTACCGTGGAATTTAGCACGGAAGCAATCGAGTGCCAAGAATTGTGAGTTAGGACGCGTTTCCTCGCCGTCGAGGTGAACCATAATGGCAAAATCGTATTCTTTAAACACCCCTGCATTGCACATATCCACCTTACACCCCATCGCTTCTTCGTCTGGTGTGCCGATAATATCGATATCCATGTTGAAAGCTACGCCCTCTTGTTGCATCTTATGCAGTGTCAATGCGGCAAGTACACTCATGGCACCACTAGCAGAATGACCACACGCATGGCCTACCTCTGGCAGTGCATCGTATTCACAAAGTATGGCCAATCGGCCTTTTGGATTCTCTACTTTTACGGCAGACGCCTTGAAGGCAGTCGGTAAATTACAGAACTCATAGGTTACGTCCATGCCGTGTTTTTCGAGGACTGCACCAATGGTCTTAACAGACTCGAACTCTTGACTAGAAATCTCAGGATTTTTAGCTAATGTATAATTCACCGCAAAAGCATCTGAGGCGAAGCTTTTACAAAGATCAGAAAATGTATGCGTAAGGGACATAGCGCCTCCAATAATATAAATAAATTTATATAAATAAATAAATGGATATGAACGGCTTTACCTAATCCAATTAAGATAAATTAATACAGTTCAAAACTAACATAAACAACAGAGATATGATATATCTAAAATCAGTCCAAATGAAAGTCATTTTTAAATATGAAACTCATGTACTCTTAATTATACAATGTTATTGCCTATTGGTGTAAAATTCCGTACAATATAAACAGAAATGTATAAACCATGTATATGGATGTTTGAGGAGGATACTATGTTTAAGTTCAAAAAATTGACAGCCATCGCCCTCGTAGCGGTAGCAGCATTAGGTTTATTGGCTGGTTGTGGCAACGACAAACCTAAAATGACACAACAAGAAGGTGTATTGCGTGTAGGTTCTGAAACTACATTCCCACCATTCGAATTCACTGAAGGCGACAAATATGTTGGTTTCGATGTTGATTTGTCTGAAGCCATTTCCAAAAAAATCGGTCTAAAAATGGAATTCAAATCCATGGGCTTCGATGCTTTGATTCCAGCTGTTCAATCTGGCGATATTGACATGATTGCTGCAGGTATCAATGCTACTCCTGAACGCGAAAAAGTATTGGACTTCTCCGATGTGTACTTCGACCAAGGCGGTTTCATTACAGTTGTTCGTAAAGACAACACTACCATCCACAACATGGACGAACTAGCAGGCAAAACGGTAGGTGTTCAAATCGGCACAATCCCTGTTGAAATGGCTCAAAAAATTCCTAACACAACAGTAAAACAAATCGATTCCAACGCTAATATCTTTATGGAATTGAAAGCTGGCACAATCGATGGTGCTATCATCGATAACGCAGTGGCTATGTACTACCTAAAACAAGGTGCTGATCAAGATCTTAAACTCGTAGGCGAACCTACTAAATCCCCAGGCACAGTGCTTGGCGTAAAAAAAGGCAACAAAGCTTTACAAGAAGCTGTTAATAAAGCTCTTAAAGAACTTAAAGAAGACGGCACTTACCAAAAAATCTACAACAAATGGTTTGGCGATTACAACAAAAAATAATATATGTTCCTACGAACTAGGATACATAATAACCCCTCTGAAAGATTTCAGACATCACATAAAATGTGTGACAACAGATCTTCTTCAGAGGGGATTTTTTACGCTTAAATGCAACACATACCGAAACTTCCGTATTACATTGTATTAAATACAGGCATATTAAAAATAAGCTAGTATATTGTGAGAACAGTTAAACGATATTAATATGATATTAATATGATATCAATATGATATCAATAGAAGACATACAGTTATACTAGCATTGCCTCTTTTACGGTACCTAACGTTCGTTATATAATAAATATGTATTCTATCGTATAAAAGGAGGCCTAATGGCACAGTACTTTACGGAACGCCTGCAAAAGGTCTTCCACATGATTTTTACATCCTATAATCAAAAAATGGCTCAAGAAGGCTTACGTCAGTTAGAGCTCATCGTCAACAATCAGCAAGGTACAGTACAAACTGATCATCGCGCTTTGCGAAACGATATGACCACCCTTCTTGAAAGTGATATAGATACTAAAGAAGATGCTCTCAAAATAGCCAACGATCCAGAGACCCGAGAGCTAGGTGATGCATATGCCCTCTTAGCACGTGTCTATGCAGGGCCTCGCTTTACCTGGGAAGAGTCTAACTTCCCAGAGGACAATATGCGCACGTATCAGTGCTTACACGATAGCATTCGCCGTTGTAGCCCTATCGGTACATTACAAGCCTTGCGTATCAAAGGCTCTATTACGCCTACCGTTGAAAATAATATGCAAATCTCTTTCGATGATGCATTTCGTATTGTTCATGACTATGCAGACCGAGGGGATGCGTATTGCCAATATGTTATAGGGAACGTCTTTTTCTGGCGCGACGATAATCGCATCAATTCCGCTGAAGCTATGCTAACACCTCCTCCCATGAGTTGGTCTAAACGCATTTTAAAAAGCCTTACAACCGGCTCTGTACAGGATCGCATCGCCGCCTTACAAGGCACCGTACCAGACGATAAATTACAAGAAAAAGCATCCAGCCTTGCTAAAGAGTGGTTTAATAAGGCTCTCGACAATGGCCTTGCCATGTTCCAAGGGAACCTGCGCAATATCTATATCGACGAAGCCGACTTTGCCAATGCGCGCCGTGTCGCCAAAACTGCGGCCGAGCTTGGCAACCCTGCCATGATGCTATATACAGGCCTCGACTGCCATGAAAACGGTAAATTCGAGGATGCTTTCACGTGGTTCACTAAAGGTGCCGCCTTAGGTCAATCTGAAAGCATCGCAGAATTAGCGGATTATTACTATCATTTCTATGATGCCAAAAATCTACGTTGTACGATCCCCTACGATCCGGTAAAGGCTATTGGTCTCTACCGCCGCGCGGCAACAAAAGAGTTTAGTGATGCGGGGTACACCGCCTTGCAGGCGGCCTTTGGCTATATCTTTCACATAGGCCACCTGCCTCTTGACTGGGGGCTCATTGCAGACTTAACGCATATGGCGGCTACAAAAGATCGTTTTATGTTCGCCTTGCCCTATATCGGTTATATGCGAATCCACGGTTTAGGGGTGACGAAAAACATCCGCTTCGGTGTACAATCGTTACTGCGTGTCTTAGATGAAGAACAACGAGCCTTTGACGAGGAAAATCGCGTTCTTTTCTACGATATTACGCGCGCTTTAACACGTGTTGCCTTGGGCTATGCCTACGAAAAAGGCTATGTAACAGGCAAACCAGATTTAGATCAAGCCGTCTCCTATTACGAGCAATCCCATCAATATATCTTGTCTCACAAAGCCAATTTAGATCCAGAGCTAAAAGATATTCCCATCGATGACGAAGCAGAAGAACGATTAGCGGCCTTTGAAGAGGTTGATGGTCACTGGCAGTATAAAGAAGGCATTGCTGAATCTACTTCTACGGCACGCCCTGCTCCTGCCACCTGGCCTCAAGATGCGGCACGTTTATCTGTGATTATGGACGACTTCCTATGGGATACGACGTTGTATGACTGGCAAACCATTGAAACAGCCTTAGACTCACAAGAAGAAATGAAGCTCAGCTTTTACAATCGTTTTCTATCCGTTCCAGATGTATTGCGCAATATCTTCAAGCTCGATGTAACGCGGATGCTACGAAATCATTATCAAGTAAGACTGCACGGTTATGATCCAACAGAAGGACAGGAAATCGTTTATAAGGCCGTATTCAACAAAGAAAATACCTTAGGCCTATTAAAAGAGCTTTACCATAATCGTCAGTTGCCTAGCCTCGAAGAGAATTGGTCCATCGAAAAGAATGAAGAAAAGCCGACTTGGCACTACGTGCTCGATGTTGATCAACAGCCATTCTTGTTAGAGGAATACGACGATGCGAACGCTATGATTCAGACTGCCTTGCAAGGGTTGAAAGAGAAAAAATACGAACAAATTAATATTCGCACCCATGACTTTGTGGGCCCATCCTATTTTATTTTTAAAGGCAATCAGTCGACCCCATTTAGAGTGCAGCTCTATCTAAAAGAATCTGCCCATCACACCATCGATGAAGATGGAAACCAACAAGACACGCCTGGCAACACCTATTTATTCGAACAATATGTGGGAAACGAGGTGTCCTTAAACTATTGGATTCAAAAAACAATAAATACCTTGGAAATTCCTGAGCTAGATAATTGGAAACAATTAACAGTGCCAAAGGATTTACAAACATAAAAAGACCATCCCCAGTGAGCTGCCTCCCCAAAATTGGACACAATTTTGGGAAGTGAAGTTCAACAGGATGGTCTTTTTTTGATAATTCCTATAATCTTGATAATAGAATTATTTTAATTATGGATTTTTACTACAGCGTTTTTATTATAGTAGTCTTATTACAACACTTTTATTATAGTAGTCTTATGACAGCACTTTTATTATAGTGTTTTTACAACGCTGGCACAGCGATCACAAAGTGTAGGATGTTCACTATCTTGGCCTACTGTATCGCGATGGATCCAGCAGCGTTCACATTTTTCGAGACCAGAGGCAACAACAACTGTTGCAACGCCAGTTTCTTCGTCTTTTACAGCCTCTGCTGGTGCAGCACCGTTTACGATGTGAGCTTCGGATACGATAACGAGTTTAGCCAAGCCTTCTTCACCAAGAGCATTCAATGCATCAAATGCAGCGCCTTCAGCGTATACCGTAACGGATGCATCCAATGGGTGACCAATTGTTTTGTCTTGACGCGCAAGTTCCAAAGCTTTTTGTACGGATGTACGCAAGTCTAACAATTGGTTCCATTTGTCAGCCAATTCTTGATTGAAGTGTTCTGGATGACCTTGTGGCCAATCTTGAAGCATAACGGATTCGCGCATACTCTCTTCTTTAGGCATGTATTTCCAAACTTCTTCTGCTGTGAAGGAAAGCACTGGAGATACCATAGCTACCAATGTTTTCAAGATTTCATACATCGCTGTTTGAGCAGAACGACGAGCTACGTTGTTTTTGCTTTCAGCATACATAGTATCTTTCATTACATCAAGATAGATGGAGCTCAAGTCTACGGTGCAGAAGTTATGAATTGCATGGTATAACATGTGGAATTCATAATTTTCGTACGCATCAGTAACCTTTTGACGCACTTCTTCTAAGCGCAACAATGCCCATTTATCGAATTCAGACATATCTGCGTAAGCCACTTTATCAGTATTTGGATTGAAGTCATCCAAGTTACCGAGTAAGAAACGGAATGTATTACGGATCTTACGGTATACTTCGGATAATTGTTTTACGATGTCTTTAGACAAACGTACGTCTGCTTGGTAATCTGCGGAGGATACCCACAAACGCATAACGTCAGCGCCATATACGTCGATGATATCGCTAGGTGCTACTGTATTACCTACAGATTTGGACATTTTGCGACCTTCGCCGTCCACAACGAAGCCGTGAGTCAATACGGAGTTGTAAGGTGCTTTACCTGTTGTGGCTACTGCAGTCAACAAGGAAGAGTTGAACCAGCCGCGATGTTGATCGGAACCTTCAAGGTACATAGCGCATGGTACGTCAAGATCGTTAACTTCAAGTACGCCAGCCCAAGAGGAACCCGAGTCGAACCATACGTCCATGATGTCAGTTTCTTTTTTGAACTCATCATGACCGCAATGAGGACATTTGAAACCTTCTGGTAACAGTTCTTTTGCACTGTGAGCCCACCAAGCATCGGAGCCTTCTACGGCTACTTTTTCTTGTAATGCTTTGATAGTATCATCGTTGATGATGTGCTCGCCGCAGCTTTCACAATAGTAAATAGGAATTGGCACGCCCCAAATACGTTGACGGGAAATTACCCAGTCACCACGATCGCGAACCATGTTGAAGATACGGTCATGACCCCATTTAGGAATCCATTGCACTTGATTGTCGATTGCATCAAGAGCTTGTTGACGGTACCCATCTACAGAGGAGAACCATTGTTCTGTAGCACGGTAGATTACAGGATTTTTACAACGCCAGCAGTGAGCGTATTGGTGACGCAAGCTAGATTTGTGAAGCAATGCATTATTGTGCGCCAAGATTTTGATTACAGGCACCTCTGCATCGTGGATTTCTACACCAGCCAATGGGAATTCGGTATCGCCATAACGGTTGTCGTCCACTTGTTTTGTGTAGTTACCAGTTTCATTAACAAGAGATACGATAGGAAGTTCAGTTTTGCCTTCCTTGTTATAACGCATAACGATGTTAAAGTCATCTTCACCGTGTGCAGGCGCTGTATGTACACAACCAGTACCGGCTTCAAGTGTTACATGGTCACCAAGCAATACTGTGGAATTACGTTCTACAAATGGATGTTTGAAATCAGCCAATTCTAAATCTGCACCAGAGAAACGGTTTACGATTTCGTAGTCTTCGATACCGATATCTTTCATCGCCGCATCAACTAGCTCAGTAGCCATCAAGTAATATTCTTCGCCTACTTTTACCCAGCCATATTCAAGCTCAGGGTTAACGGAGATTGCTACGTTGGCAGGCATTGTCCAAGGAGTAGTTGTCCAGATAACAGCGTATGCTTGTTTTGGATCTACACCAGCTGGCAATGTCACCTTTTTCTCGGATACATAAGGAAATTTTACGTAAATGGAGAAGGATTTTTTCTCAGCGTATTCGATTTCTGCCTCTGCCAATGCAGTTTCACAGTGCGTACACCAGTATACAGTTTTAAGACCTTTATAGATGTGGCCGCGTTTTGCCATTTCGCCGAAGATACCAAGTTGTTTTACTTCGAACTCAGGGCGCAATGTCAAATACGGACGATCCCATTCGCCTAATACACCAAAACGAATGAAGTCTTGCTTTTGAGTTTCTACGCATTCTAATGCATATTCCTTACATTTGTTACGCAAGTCCAATGGCGCCATTTCATGACGGTTAAGGCCAGTGTTTTTAATAACCGCATGCTCGATTGGCAAACCATGTGTATCCCAACCAGGGATATAACGAGTATAGTGACCAGTCATAGTCTTGTATTTCATAATGATATCCTTCAACGTTTTGTTGAGGGCATGGCCGATGTGCAATTTACCGTTCGCATATGGAGGACCATCATGCAAAATGAATGGCTTTGCGTCTTTACGCAATTCCAAACGTTTTTGATAAATCTTGTTATCTTCCCAGAATTTTAAGATCTCTGGTTCGCGCTTAGGCAAATTGCCGCGCATTGGGAATTCTGTTTCAGGCAAATGTAACGTCTTACCGTAATCCATGATGTGCTCCTTTTACATAAAAAAATCGCCCGTCCCCGAAGGGACGGACGTCATATCCGTGGTACCACCCTACTGACTCTCGTTACTAGTGAAAGCTAACGCCACTGCAACTGCGATTGTCACACCATGCTAGCACATGATTGTAACACATATGACGCAACTCATCACGTAAACTGTGAAAGCCACTTAGACATATAACGGTGTTCACCGGCGGCGTTGCCGCTTGCTCCAAAGTGATCCGCACATCTCTAGATTTCCAAACCTTTCAGCCTATGAGTTTGGTCTCTACAAAATCCGCCTGAGACATGCCGTCTTTTTCAACGCAATATTCATATAATAGATAATTATAGGACTCACGAGGGGGAATTGTCAAATACTTCATTTCTAAGTTTAATAAAAATTTTTTTCTCATTAAGCAAAAGAAAAAGCCTACTTATGTAGGCTTTATTGTAAATACAATTATTAGATTGCACTCATGAGAATTAATTCAAGAATAATAATTGCAATGCACACGTACATGAATTTACGATCCATGTCGTCAGTTGGAGTTTCTTTAAGGCCAGTGCGAGCAGCTTCTTCAGCAGTGACAACTTCATAGCTCATTGGAGATCCGTATTGGTTATCACCTTCATCACCCTTTTGAGCAAGTAGATAAATAGGATACATCATAGCCTACATCGCACTAGTCATAAGTAGTTTATCTACCAAGAACCAAAGCACAAAGATAGCGCAGAATAGTCCTGCAGTTAGCCCCATAGATGGCGTAGTATCAATAAGACCTAATTCACGGGCCATTTGTTTTGTTACAACCACTTGACCTGTAGGGGGACCAAAGCGATTTGATAGGCTTTCACCAGGTAGAGCCATAAGGATCAACAGGATAATGGTCCCTACCACCGGGATAAATCCAATAAATACGAGTCCGCCTGATCGGCCTTGATCGTGTAAGCGTCGTACTGAAACGGCCACGCCAGGAATAACCATAATCACGGACAAAAGAACAAGAATGACCAAGCCAAAACCTACGCCTACTACACTAGACAGTGGGCTAATATAGCTCAAAAAAGCACAAGTAAATAGAATGGCCACAAACAACAATTGATAGACTAAAAAGAAATGCCAATATTCACTACGACTTGCACGACCATCAAAGTCAGCATATTTATAAACCAAACATTGTTTAAAGTTTTCAATCAAGCCTAGATTATATTTATCTAACGAGATTTGTGGCCTACTAACATGCCCACATTCTGGGCAGTAACAATCTGTTTTTAACACTTCATGTCCACAATAGGGACAAGATTTCATAATAAACTCCTTCTAGTTACAAACAGGAATCAGCAAAGATTACGAAGTCCTGCTGTACTTAACACATATAACAACTTAGATATTTTTTATTTATTAATATCTATATTTTTGAATTCATCTGAAATTCATTTTACTACAAAGTGTTATATTGTCTATAAAGGAGATGTTAAACTTTTATAAAATAAAATAATGAGATTGTTAATAAATGCAGATCTTTATTACATATATCCATTCCCATTAATACCATACCATAATATCTCTCTAATGATATCAGCAATAATAATAGATTGGATAATAAAGATAGCAATCCCCATCGCCCAATCTTGGCGACGGGATGGAGTTTCTTCTAGACCAGTAGCTTTGCTAACCTCAGGAGTAATAGGTGTATATCCGGTTCTTTCACCATATGAATTCTCTCTTTGATCGCCACGACGCAATTCGTAAATGAGAAATATAAAGAATCCTATAACAGGAATAAATGAGATTAGCTGCGTCCAACCACTCCGGCCAATATCATGCATACGCCGCGCTGTGATAGCTATATTGGGAACTATAAAGAAAAGGGATACCCCTACAGCAACATTATCGATAAGCGCTTCATAATTAGGGAAGCCCAAGGTACTACAAAGTAAAGCTAAAATGCCAAGTAATCCTTGTATCAATGTAACGCCTGCCACGAATCGCCAATATTCACTCCGGCTAACACGACCGTTAAAATTAGCATAGTTCCTAATACCTAATTTGAAGGCATCAGTATAGTTCAAATCATATATATTTATGGTTGACATAACCTAATCCTCCTCTGCGGCTTCAATAGCAACAATGCCCCAGCCTTTGCCTTCATTATGCAAACGAACTAATAGAGGCTCTGATTTATCTTTAAAAGTAACGGTAAAGCCCATATAGTTTACAACAATATCATCATCTTGGTCTTGAGAAACATAGTCAAGCTGTATCGCTTTCACCTTAGGAACCTCTTCCTTAGTCATGGCTTGTTCCCATAGTTCAAAGCTACCATATCGTTCCATAGCACGAGCGCTCAAATAACGATATGCACCATGATAATCCTTTTTATTGAGAGCTTCATAATAATTACTTACCACAGTACGCCCCTCTGTTGTAGCCGTTTCACTTTGTAAAAGACGATTTGCTTGTTTCGTTAACGAACTAGGTTCTAAATTGCCATAAGCAGTCTCCTCTACTATAAAATTATGATTAATCATTGTACTACCTGCACTAATGGCTAGGCAGCTTAATACTAATATAGCCACGATAAAAAGGCCTGATACGGAACGTTTTTCCTCTAATCCATTAGATACAGGCGATGTGCGCTTACAGAATAGATACAATAATGCAAGCCAGCCTAAAATAGGAACCAATAGTAAAATCATCAACGTTGGATCATTATTAGAGTCTCGTAACCGTCTTGCCATTAGCATAATCTTCGGCAAGCATAACAGGATGGACAATACAAATAATACGCCGCCACCAATAGAGACAGCATAAAGAAATCCGTACGGTATGTAGGTTGCAAGACCTGTAATACATATAATTAAGCCATATACAAAGGATATGGCACTTATGGTGAGCCAAAAATCGGCTGTATTGGTACGTCCCTTACTGTTCGCATAGTTTTCCACTAGCTCACGATAGAGGATTTCGTATACTCTCTGTTTCATAAAGCTCCTACTATAATCTTAGATAATATTAGATAATAAACATATATAGATATTCCTATTATACTATGATTTATCAACTTAGTTGATTCATTTTTTGTTCATGAAATCTACCTATACTACAGATATATTTCTTACAACTAAAATTCGTGCAATTAATTATGCAGGAGATAATTATGAAAGCTAAATTAATTAAAGCAGTAGCCTTGGCCAGTTTAGGTGCCTTCTTAACAGTTGGTATTGGTACCAATGTAGCCCAAGCCAAAGATTATCACTTCAAAATCGGTGAAAACCATCGCATGGTAAAAAATGATGATGGCACAGTAGATAGCAGCGATCATCCATGGTACAAAGTAAATGATAAAAAGAAAAAGCACAGAAAGCATAGAATATCTGAACGTGAAAAGCATGATAAAAATGCAACAGCAAAACGCAGCGAACGACACCAACGTTCTGAATCCTCTAATGACTAAGCCTCGTTCCTGTGCCAAAACCACCAAAAGAGAACACATTTAAAAAAGTGCATGCTCATCATAACCAACATGTACATGAACAACATTAAATACCAAATGAACTGCACCCCAAAAATTGAATTCAATTTTTGGGGTGCAGTTTTTCTATGTCAAAATATTCTAAAAAATCTAAATGACTTACTAAAACCGGTATTTAAATGAAATCATTTATTATACACTAGCCTTTAGAACAGCTTGTTTCATGGATTTTACGTAATCAAACAACGCTTGATCCGCATGTTCACCGTGTTCTGCCACGATTTTAACGATGGCAGAGCCTACGATAGCACCATCGGATACGCGCGCCATAGCTTCCGCTTGTTCTGGCTTAGAGATACCAAAACCAACAGCTATCGGGATATCCGTATATTTGCGAATCATTTCAACAATGGATTTAATATCCGTCTTAATTTCACTGCGCATGCCTGTAACGCCAAGTGAGGATACACAGTATACAAAGCCTTCTGCGTCTTTGGCGATCATTTCGATGCGGTTTTCAGATGTTGGCGCAATTAAGGATACAACTTCAACACCATGCTTATGAGCCACACTACCGAGCTCGCCTTTTTCTTCAAATGGCATGTCTGGTACGATAACACCAGAGATTCCCACCTCTTCACAGAGGGTAAAGAATTTTTCACGACCAAATACATAAATAGGATTCAAATAGGTCATGAATACGAGCGGTATAGTCACCGCATCATCACCTGTACGCAGACGACGCACCATATCGAAGATATCATTGATTTTTACGCCTGTAGATAATGCGCGTGTACTTGCTTCTTGGATAACTGGGCCTTCCGCTGTGGGATCGGAGAAAGGAATACCGATTTCCACCATGTCTGCACCGGCTTTCACCATAATGCGAATATAACGTTCTGTATTTTCAATACCGTGGTCACCAGCACTAATGAACGGGATGAATGCCTTGCCCTTTGTGAAAGCGTCTTTAATTTTACTCATGAAGATCCACCCCTCTATATTTCGCCATAGCCGCCACGTCTTTGTCACCGCGACCAGATAAACAAATAATAATGATGTCGTCCTTGCTCATAGTAGGAGCAATTTTACGTGCATGTGCCACCGCATGAGCACTTTCAATCGCAGGAATAATACCTTCCAAGCGAGATAAATATTCAAAGGCATCTACTGCTTCGTCATCTGTAACAGGCACATATTCAGCACGACCGCTATCGTGCAAGTACGCATGTTCAGGACCGATGCCAGGGTAATCGAGGCCTGCAGAGATAGAATATACTGGAGCAATTTGACCGTCTTCATCTTGGCAGAAGTAAGATTTCATACCGTGGAAGATACCAACAGACCCCTTCGCGATTGTTGCTGCATGTTCCTCTGTATCGATGCCGCGACCTGCTGCTTCACAACCGATGAGACGAACCCCTTCATCTGGAATAAAGTGATAGAACATGCCCATCGCATTGGAGCCACCGCCTACGCAAGCCATAACAGCTGTTGGCAATTTGCCTTCTGCTTCGAGGATTTGTTCACGCGCTTCACGACTGATAATAGATTGGAAATCACGAACGATCATAGGGAATGGATGGGCACCCATAACGGAGCCCAATACATAGTGCGTATCGGACATGCGGTTTGTCCATTCGCGCAACGCTTCGGAAACCGCATCTTTCAATGTACTAGTCCCTGTTGTTACTGGATGCACCTTAGCGCCTAGCAATTCCATACGATATACGTTAAGCGCCTGACGTTCACAGTCCTCTGCACCCATGTATACTTCGCATTCCATGCCCATCAATGCAGCGATAGTAGCCGTTGCCACGCCGTGTTGACCTGCGCCGGTTTCAGCAATAACGCGTGTTTTACCCATCCGTTTTGCCAATAACATTTGGCCGATTACGTTATTCAACTTGTGAGAACCAGTATGGTTTAAGTCCTCACGTTTTAAATAAATTTTGGCTCCCCCAAGGTCCTTTGTCATACGGTCCGCATAATATAACAGGGATGGACGACCTGTATATTTTTTATGTAAATCCTCAAGTTCATGTACGAAATCAGGATCATCTTTGTACTTATTGTACGCCTCTTCCAATTCGATAACCGCATTCATCAATATTTCTGGCATAAATTGACCCCCAAAGGAGCCAAAATAGCCATGTCTTTGTTCACTCATATAACTTACCTTTCTATATACCATTCCTGCTAGCACGCCATACTATGGCATTGCTATTGTTCTCACAATGTTAGTGAAAGCTTTTATCTTCTCATCGTCCTTCACGCCTTCTGTTTCAATGCCGCTACTGATATCGATGCCGTACGGTCGAACCGTACGAATGGCACGCGCTACATTGGTGCTATTGATACCACCAGCGAGCATAAATGGTCGTTCAAACTCATCTAACGAGGCCCAGTCGAAGACTTCGCCCGTACCGCCCCGTTCATCTTTGTGGTACGTATCAAATAATAGCATATCGGCACTACTATCGATCCACACCTCTGCATCTGCAGCACTGCGGATTTGAACAGCCTTCCAAACCTCTACATTAGTACGTTCTTTTAAGGATTGGATAAAAGCTTCATCTTCATCACCGTGCAATTGCACCGCATCAAGATTTACTTCTGTGGCAATCGTAACGAGATTATCTAGCGTTTCATTGACAAAAATGCCTACCGTTTTAATAAATTCTTGTACTACATCATTACTGCATTGTACTTCGTCTCGACTATATCGATTTCCATATTGCTTATGTAGTTCTTTGACCAATGATTTAGCTTGGTCTACAGTAACTTGTCGTTTGCTTGGTGCAAATACAAGACCCATGTAGTCAGGATTTGCTTCTATTACAGCAGGAATTGTTTCTATCTTGGATATACCGCACATTTTAACC
This sequence comes from uncultured Veillonella sp., assembly GCF_963551295.1. Lineage (NCBI taxonomy): Bacteria > Bacillati > Bacillota > Negativicutes > Veillonellales > Veillonellaceae > Veillonella > uncultured Veillonella sp. The sequence goes on along the minus strand of NZ_CAUVFT010000007.1, from coordinate 2,498 downwards.
TTTGGTGTGTAGTAGGTTGAACCATAGAGATATGCTAGTTTCTCAATCTTGTTAGGAGAACGCATGAAGGTTTCTCCCATCAACGCTACTCCGATATTGTTATCCCGCAATACTTGGATATCCTCTGGCGTTTCAAGACCGCTTTCAGATACGAAGATTACATCGTCTTGCACAAGATTACGCAAGCGCACGCTATTTTGTACATCTACAGTAAAGTCCTTGAGGTTCCGATTGTTAACGCCAATAATGCGGGCACCGCAATCGATAGCCATTTGTACCTCATGTTCGTCATGGGCCTCTACCAAAGAGGACAAACCAAGAGAATCAGCTAACTCACGGAACTTTGTTAACGTAGGCACATCTAAACATGCACAGATCAAGAGAATCGCACTAGCGCCCCACACCTTCGCTTGGTAGATTTGGTACTCATCGATGATGAAGTCCTTGCGAAGCACGGGGATTTTTACGGTGCTTGCAATTTCTTGCAAATATTTTTTATCACCCTTAAAGAAATCTGGCTCCGTCAAAACAGAGATAGCCGCAGCACCAGCCACTTCATATTCTTTGGCGATCTCTAAATACGGGAAGTGCTCTGCTATGATGCCTTTTGATGGAGATGCCTTCTTGACTTCGCAAATGAAGTTGAAGTCTTGTTGACGAAGGGCCGCTTCAAAAGGAAATCCTGTATCAGATGGTAATGCTAAAGCCGCTGCTTTCACAGACTCTGGAGATTCCACCTGTTTTTCTTGGGCTACCCGAATTTTGGTCGCCTCTATAATCTTATCTAAAATCAATGGTTACACCTCTTGTGTTGCTTTCACAAACTGTTCCATTGTAGCAAGAGCCTTGCCAGAGTCGATCATATGTTTCGCCTCTTCGATGCCCTCTGCCAATGTAATGCCGTCTTTCGCAAGGTAAATCGCCATGCCCGCGTTAAGAACAACAGCCGTGCGTTTACCGCCTTGCTCACCACCGAGAACGCGACGTGTAATCTCAGCATTTACCGTAGCATCTCCACCTTCAAGCTCTTTTTTGTCCGCATATTCAAAACCATATTCCTTTGGATCGAATTCGTAGCTTGTGAACGTCCCATTATTAATTTCACATACGTACGTTTTATTAGTAGCCGTAATCTCATCAAGGCCGTCGAAGCCATGTACCACGGCACCGCGTTTAACACCAAGATTAGCCAATACGCGAGCCAACGGTTCTACCAGAGATTTATCGTACACACCCATCAACTCCACAGTAGCACCTGCTGGATTTGCCAAAGGGCCAAGGATGTTAAACACCGTACGAACGCCCAACGCCTTACGTACAGGACCAGCATACTTCATAGCTTGGTGATATACAGGAGCAAACATAAAGCACATATTGGCTTTGTTAAGAACCGCTTCGTTTTGCTCGCCGTTAAGCTCTAATTTAGCACCCAACGCTTCAATTAAATCGGCAGCACCACATTTACTAGATACACTGCGGTTACCATGTTTCGCTACAGGAATACCTGCTGCAGAAATGATGAAACCAGATGTGGTAGAAATATTGAAAGTATTCGCTTCGTCACCACCAGTACCTACGATTTCTACAACTGCACCTTCATGAGGTACAGAACCAGCCTTCTCGCGCATAACCTCAGCAAAAGCCGTAACCTCATCTACAGTAGGACCTTTTGCTGCAAGAGCACACAAGAAACCAGCCATAGGAACCTCGGGTACATCGCCGCTCATAATCTTGTTCATTGTATCTTTAGCAAGGTCGTAGGATAAGTCCTGACCATGCGTTACTGCATATAATGCGTCTTTAATCATTTATAACTCCTTTTGAGGATATCTATTAAATTGATACCATATCTACCTAGTCGGTAACGATTGGGTCATGCCCTCAGCCTCCAAGTGGCCCCCCCCCCCGCTATGCGGGGCGCCAAGTCCGCTTCGCACATAACCCAATCGCACCTACCCAGCTAAAAAATTATACCAATTTAATAGATATCCCTCATACAAACTATTATCAAATGATCCTGCGCATGATATGGAGTAACGCACAGATCATTTCTTTATAAGAGGTGGGAAGATAGAACGGCGTAGCCGTTCTTTTCCCTTGTGATGATTCACATATTTCTTTAGAAAATATGGCTACTGTTCGATATATGTATTGTAGAGGGGCTATTAAGTAGGTAATGCCAAGGTTGAGTTGGCAGGAAATAAGGTCTTAAGGAACGACTTGGCGGCCCCACGTAGTAGGGTGGTGGCCACTTGGAGTTCCGAGAGACCTTATTTCTGCCCTATCGTTCTAGAGCCTTAGAATAGCCCCTCGATACATAAATTAGGCTGTAGGTTATTTTTCTAAGAAATTGCGAATCATTTGTTCCCCGTTTGGTGTCATGATGGATTCCGGATGGAATTGCACTCCATAAATCGGGTAGTCTTTGTGTTCTACGCTCATTACTTCGCCGTCGTCTGTAATGGATGTAACGATGAGTTCGCTTGGCATGGTTTCGT
>NZ_CAUVFT010000006.1:0-89985 GCF_963551295.1 uncultured Veillonella sp. | reverse complement strand
ACGCCGAAAGTACTTGGCTGGAGACGGCCTGGGAGGATAGGAAGCCGCTGATTGATTAAAGGCACACTTGAGGGTGTGTCTTTTTTTGTATGGCTTCCTATCCTCCCAGGGGACCTGGTGAGCAGGGCAGTAAAAGTAGGGCAGTAGAAGATGGAGGAGCAACGCGACGACAGATTCACTGCATCACTTTCTTCCGAACGTAAGATTTACCGAACTGCGAAGCAGTGAAGGGAAATCCACAGTAAGGAAGCAAGTAGAGCAAGTTAAAGGTAATAAGAATTAAACGATGACAGATTCACTGCATCGCTTATTTCGGAGCGTAAGATGGATATGTAGCGCAGCTACATAGGTCCATCCACAGCGACGAACACCCAGTATCCTGGAGCAAAGAACCGTACATAAGAACTCGCTGATTAACGAAATAGAGGGTCAACCCTATAAAGGGTTGGCCCTCTATTTTTGTGCTCTAACGAGCACATTCTAATTCCTTCTAGAGCCGTTTTCAGCCAAGGTTGTAGAAGTATTGTCTATGTGTATTGATCAATAGAGACGGCGTGGAAAGGGTAGGGTGTGAGGCCACAGAGGAGTGAAACGACGTATGGGGCTCACACACCACCTTCTTCCGAACGTAAGATTTACCGAACTGCTAAGCGGTGAAGGGAAATCCACAGTGAGGAAGCAAGTAGGGAAAGTTAAAGGTAATAAGAATTAAGCGACGACAGATTCATTGCATCAACCGTTTTTATATTAATCTTATGAGAGATTTTCTTGATAATAGCCACTTATATGTGGTATTCTCATTATGTATGTAAGTGGATGGGAGTGATTATTTTATATGTATAAATATGGCAAGAGCTGTATTAAAAAGTTGTTATATTGTATTGCAATATGTATTGCAATCTTAGCGGTTTCTATTGGAGTTATGTGGGGTCTGTCTTCAGATTACAAGTTATATGGTGTACCAGTACTTAATTACCATCAAATAAATGATGAAAAGCACTCTGCTTTAACACTGCATGTAGATCAGTTTAAGGAGCAGATGGCATATCTCCATAATCATGGATACAACACGATTACATTAGATCAGCTATACGATTATTTGCAAAATGGTACAGAATTACCAGATAAGCCAATTGTTATTACCTTCGATGATGGGTATGTAGATAATTATACATATGCTTTACCTATATTAAAGGAATATAATATGAAGGCTACTTTGTTTATGATTAGCGATGCAGCGAATACGCCTGGATTTGTTAGTACGGAGCAAATGCGGCAAATGGAGGCCGGCGGCTTTGATATTCAAGGTCATACAAATCATCACAAGATACTAACCCATATGGATCCAACGGAGTTGCCAGATGCTATTCTCGGTGGGAAAACTTCGATGGAAGGTATTCTAGGGGAGCCTATCGTTTATTTAGCCTATCCAGGTGGTTTTAATGATATGCTCGTTCAGTATGTTACGAAGCAATCTGGTTATAAGATGGCTTTCACCGTTCAACCAGGTACAGTTAAGCCTGGAGATAATCTCTATGCCTTAGATCGATTAGCAATATTCCAAGGTGATACACCGTATTTATCTTTCTGGTTGCGACTACATTGCGCACTATTTATTAAGTATTCTTGGGCATTGCGTGATACATTACGCGATAATGGATGGCCAAACTTGGCATCTATTGTGCCTTTATTCTAGGAGGAATTATGTCTTACGAAGTTGTATCAAGGCCATTACGTGTTGCAGTGTTAACTGTATCTGATACTCGTACATTAGAAACAGATAAAGGAGGCAACAAGGTTCAAGAATTCTTGGAAGCAGCAAATCATATTGTGGCAGATCGCAAAATTGTAATTGATGATTGTGATGCTATAAGGAATGCCATGATTCTATGGTGTAATGATGAGTCTATCGATGTCATTATATCCACTGGGGGAACTGGTATTGCTATGAGAGATGTTACTATAGAGGCTGTAAATAGCTTATATGAAAAGAATATCCCAGGTTTTGGTGAAATCTTTAGATATTTATCCTATACGGAGGATATTGGAACGAAAGCAATGGCATCTCGTGCAGAAGCTGGTGTTAAGAATAAGACTTTGATGTTCTCTATTCCTGGCTCTGTTGGGGCCGTCACCTTAGCGATGAGCAAACTCATCATTCCTGAAATGGGTCATTTGGTGCGAGAAATTACAAAATAATATATATGGAGACTGTTCTTTTGAGAACAGTCTTTTTATATATGATTACAATCAATATTTGATGGATATAAAAGTAGGTAATTGATCCAAAGAATATGAGCGTGAGAAGTAAGTGAATTAATTTATCTTGTTTAAAACAATACCATTGCAGTATTGTTTTATTTCATTTATACTAGATTTAGTAATACGTTTGTCCGAGTGCACGAGAAAGGAGACTTTATGAAGTTAAATCAGGCCACGGATTATGCATTTCGCATGGTCTTGCATATGGCGCTACTACCTTCGGGCTCGAAGATAACTGGTGCTGTATTGGCTGAGCAAGAGTTGATTCCAGAACGCTTTTTGCTCAAGATTATGCGTAGTCTCATTGCAGCAGGAATTATGAAATCTTTCCGCGGTGTAGATGGAGGGTTTGCCTTGAATCGAAGCCCTCAAGAGATTTCGTTGCTTGATGTAATTAGAGCAGTAGAAGGGGATGCGTATTTACAACGTTGTTTATATGATGTAGGTTCTTGCTCTAAGTCTTGTAAGGGGCATTGCGCTATAAATGAAGCAATGGGCGTGATTCAGCATCAATTGGTCAATCAGTTGGAAGCGGTTAATTTTAAGAACCTTGCCCAACGAGAACAGTTGATTATCGCTGAGGCTTGAGCTTTTTTTATAGTCGCAATGATGCAAGGTTTTTTGTAAAAGCTCGTCAAGTGATGTTAGTATTTTATTCTAAGGAGGAAAACACATGTTTGAAACTGTAGATTTAGCCCGATTGCAATTCGCGCTAACATCTATCTATCACTGGTTATTTGTGCCGTTCACACTAGGTATGACAGTGATTGTTGCTGCTTTAGAGTGGACCTACGTGTCGACTGGTAAAGAAGTATACAAAAAAATGGCTAAGTTCTGGGGCAAATTGTTCCTAATTAACTTTGCTATGGGTGTGGTGACTGGTATTGTTCAGGAATTCCATTTCGGTATGAACTGGGCAGAATATTCTCGTTTTATGGGTGACATTTTCGGCGCTCCATTGGCCCTTGAAGCATTAATGGCATTTTTCTTGGAATCTACATTCATGGGCGTTTGGATTTTCGGTTGGGATCGCTTACATAAATGTGTTCACGCCCTTGTAGCTACATTTGTAGCATTAGGTACAAATCTATCTGCGTTCTGGATTCTTGTAGCAAACTCTTTTATGCAACATCCTGTAGGTTTTGTATTACGCAATGGCCGTGCAGAGATGGAAAATTTCCTAATCATCGTTCAAAATGGCTATGTACCTGGACAATTTTTCCATATTGTATTGAATGGTTTATTAACAGCTGGCGTAATTATTATGGCAGTCAGTGCATGGCACTTATTACGCAATAATGCGACAGAGTTCTACCGTCGCTCTGCTAAATGGGGCATGGTTATCGCTCTAGTATTCGGTACTTTAGGTGCATTAGCTGGTCATCACCAAGGTCAGTACATCACAAAAGTACAACCTATGAAAATGGCTGCTATGGAAGCGTTGTGGGAAACACAAGATCCAGCACCATTCTCTTTAGTAGCTAACATTGATACTAAGGCACAAAAAAATACAAATGCTCTTGAAATTCCTGGTGGTTTATCCTTCTTGACTCAAAACTCCTTTACGTCTGGTAAGGTAGAAGGTATCAAAGACCTTCAAGCAAAAGCGGAGGCTCAATATGGCCCTGGCAACTATATTCCAGATGTTCCAGCAATTTTCTGGACATTCCGTGTTATGGTAGCATCCGGTTCTCTTATGTTACTTGTTGCCTTTGTAGGTCTTATCCTAAATGCAAAAGATAAACTTGTTGAAAACCGCACATTCTTAAAAATTATGTTCTGGATGTTGCCATTGCCATTTATCGCTCACTCCACTGGTTGGTTTGTAGCGGAAGCAGGTCGTCAACCATGGCTTGTATATGGTTTGCAATTGACTGCAGATGGTGCGTCTAAATCCGTAACGGCTCCAGAAATTATGACTACAATCATCGGCTTTACACTTGTGTATATCGTGGCTGCTATCGCGGCTATCTACCTTGCTGTAGAACACATTAAAAAAGGTCCGGATGGCAACCCATCTCATGATGTAGTTGAAAAAGAGGAGGCGAGATTATGGAATTAATTTTTAATAACCTTGAAGTGGTATGGTTTATCTTAATTACTGTACTATTCGCTGGCTTCTTCTTATTAGAAGGTTTTGACTATGGTACTGGTATTTTGTTACCATTCATTGGTAAAACTGACGTTGAACGTCGACAAATGATCAATGCCTTAGGTCCTGTGTGGGATGGTAATGAAGTTTGGATGATTACTGCTGGTGGTGCATTATTCGCATCCTTCCCTCATGTGTATGCTACATTATTTAGTGGATTCTACTTGGCTCTATTCTTGATGCTTGCAGCTCTTATTATTCGTGGCGTATCCTTTGAATTTCGTTCTAAGAACCCTAATTTGTTATGGCGTAAAACATTCGACTACTGCATCTTCTTTGGCTCCTTGATTCCTGCACTATTGTGGGGTGTTACAGTAGGTAACTTGATTCAAGGTACTCCAATTGATGCAAGTATGACATATGTTGGTACATTTTTTGATTTATTAAGTCCTTACACAGTACTTTGTGGTATTGCGTTCATTTTGGTATTTACATACCATGGTGGCTTATTTACTTCTATTAAAACAGCTGGCGCTATTTCTGAACGCGCTCGTGCTGCTTCTTTGGTAGTAGGTGTTCCTACAGCTATCGGTGCATTAGCATTGGTAGGTGCAACTTACGTATATACAGATTTGTTTAATTCTGTATTAGCTGTAGTTTGCTTTGCATTAACTATCGTGTTCTTCCTCATTTCTTGGGGCGCAGCACGCACTCGGAATACAAAATGGGGGTTCCTATTCAGCTGTTTATCTGTTATTTCTGTAACAGCTGCATACTTTGCAGGTTTGTTCCCTCGCATTATGGTTTCTTCTTTGAATCCTGAGTGGAGCTTGACTATTACTAATGCAGCTAACTCTACTTACACGTTGACTTTGATGACTTGTGTAGCATTCGTATTTGTGCCAATCATTTTGGTTTATCAATCTTGGGTATATTGGACATTCCGTCATCGTGTAACAGAAAAAGATTTACACTATTAATAGAATAGCCTTATAACTCTTGTGAGTAAAAATTAAATCTTAATGTGAGGCGTGCCGTAGCGGCACGCCTCTTTTTTGTGGTAAGATGATTATAATATTGATAAATTTAGATTCACTTGGACTCTTTTAGGCCTATTTAAAGGAATTTAAATTTGTTTGATTTTATATATTTAAGTTGATTTACCATAGAGGATAGTATGATACAGCGTACCGCATTTAAAGCGCTGCTAGAACATAAAGGACGGCTTGGATTACTCGGTTTAACCTGTTTAATAGAAAGTCTGTCAATTGTTGGGCAAGCTTGGTTCTTTGGAACCTTAATAAATAACCTTATATTTTTGGAACATACACTAGCTGATGAAATGAATACCATCATTTATTTGTTTATAGTTATTGTTATGAGATTGGTGGCACATTACGTTCAAGAGGCAGTGGCAAATCACTTGGGGAGTGCTGTAAAAGCATCCTTTAGAGAACGCTCTTTGGCCCATATGTTTAAGCTTGGTGTACAACATAAGGAACGTCATGGCGATGTCATCCATATGCTTACCGATGGTTTAGAGCAAGTTGATGCATATGTGGCTCGTTACATTCCGCAGATTTTATACGCTATTATGATTCCACTTATTATGGGAATCGCCATTATAGATACATTACCAATAATTGGCATTATTTTAATTGTTACTGTGCCTTTAATTCCATTTTTTATGATCTTGATTGGGAAGCAAGCTGATCGATTAAATAAGGAACAATGGGAGCGTATGAGCTTCCTATCGGGGCATTTTTTAGACGTATTGCAAGGGATTACTACGCTAAAACTCTTTGGTCGTGCAAAAGATCAAATTAAGGTTATTGGTCGATTATCTCAAGAGTTTAAAGATTCTACTTTACGAGTGTTGCGCGTAGCCTTTTTATCTGCATTAGTACTTGAATTAGTGAGTACTATAAGTACAGCTCTGATTGCGGTATATTTAGGCCTAACCTTATTAGATGGTGAAATTACATTCTTTTCAGCCTTCTTTATTTTGTTGTTAGCGCCGGAGTTCTATACCCCATTTAGACAGTTGGGGGCTGCTTTCCATACGGGGATGGCAGGTAAAACATCTATTCTGAAATACGAAGAATTTATGAATCGTCCGCAGTCCTTACCAGTAGGTGGTGATTCTAAACTCGAGAAATCTATACAAGAGATCGCAATTAAAGATTTAACTTTTACCTATGAAAATAGTGAGAATGGGGTATACCATATTACACTAGAGGCTGAGCGTAATGTACCTATTATGCTCGTTGGTGAAAGTGGAGCTGGCAAATCTACTATTGCCCATATTATTGGTGGATTTTTACAGTCTCCGAAAGGAGCAGTTACTATCGATGGCATTGATATATGTGATTTAGATATCGACTGGTGGCGTCAGCAAATTACCTATGTGTCTCAACATCCACATATTATGAAAGGGACCTTACGAGAGGTCTTATCCTTTGGTATGGATGTAAGTGATGCAGATATTCTCGATGCTTGCAAAGAGGTTCAACTATTAGATGTTATTAATCGAGAACAAGATGGGCTTGATGCGGTTATTGGAGAAGGTGGTTTAGGTCTTAGTGGCGGTGAACGACAGCGTATTGCGTTAGCTCGTGCATTTCTCCGAAAGGGTCAGGTGTTGATTCTTGATGAAGTAACAGCACATCTAGATGTAAAAACGGAATCCATTATAAGTGCAGCTATCCAGCGTTTGATGGAAAATAAGATTGTTATCATTATTGGACATCGCTTACAAACTATGCACTGGGCATCTAAACTATATGTCTTGAAAAGTGGATCAATTATTCAAGAAGGTTCTTATCAGGACCTACTTCAAGAAGATGGTTATTTTAAAGAACTTGTTACATCTGGCTTAGGTCAATTTTCAGCAGCTCTAGAAGCACCATTGCATATAAAAAAATCAGCTAATTTAGATACTACATTAGGTTTGGAGACATCTATTAATAGCACTGACGGTATTGTTAAAGCCGTTGAAAGTTCTATGACTTTCCAAAGTGGTGAAAAAGCCCCTAATATGGGCTTACAAGGGTGGAAATTATTGTTCTCCGTATTAAGTCCAGCCAAGTGGTCATTAATATTGGCCTTGCTATTTACATTCTTAACTGTATTTATGAACGTAGGGCTTTTAACGGTATCCTCTTGGCTGTTGGCATCTGCCGCATTGCAACCGGGGCTCACTTATTTGAGCCTTGCAATCGTAGGGGTTCGATTCTTTGGTGTTAGTCGCGCTGTATGTCGTTATTTTGAGCGCTATACATCTCATCGCATGGCCTTTCAAGGTCTTTATGGCCTGCGTTTGTGGTTTTATGCTCATTTGGAACCATTGGCACCTGCTATACTCAAAAGATTTGGAGCGGGGGATATGTTGGGACGCATCATGGGGGATATAGAGGTATTGCAATTCTTCTACTTGCGCACTCTGATTCCACCCGTAGCAGCTATTGCCTTGACTGTATTGATTGCATATGGAGCCTCTACGATCGACAGTAGCTTGATTACGCCAATTCTTTTATCGGCTCTCGTATTAGGTGTAATATTACCTTTGGTCGTTTATACACATAATAAACAATCTTTACATGCGATTGGGCCCCAACAAGGCGATTATAAAGCGCTTTTAAGTGATACTATGGATAGTCTTGAAGATGTGATTAGTTACGGCAATGAAAACCTTGTATATAATCGTATTCAGCATATGATGCGCAATGTAGATATTCAAAAGGGCACTATTGAGCGTGGCATGAATATGGGTAATACATTATTCATAGGCGGTGTTCAGTTAACTGTAGTTATTGTAGCTATTATGGCCTCTAATGCATTAACAGGTGCTTGGGCCAGTGTTATGGTAGCGGTGGCTGCCATTGGTACGCAGGCTTGGTTTGAAGCGTTACAACCTATGATCGCGGCAGTTCATCATGGTGCAGAAAGTAAAGTTGCTACAAGTCGTCTCATGGCTCTCAGTAATGAACCTATATCTATTGTAGATCCTATATCACCAAAATCATTTAATCCTAATGATGATATTATTTTTACAGATGTATCCTTTGGTTATGATGAATATCGCCATATTTATGAGAATCTTAGACTACATATTCAACAAGGACAATCTATTGCTATCGTTGGGGCTAGTGGATCTGGCAAGACGACATTGTTTAATATGCTTGAGCGACTATATGATTATGGTGGTTCCATTCGTATAGGTGCAGTGGAGTTGAAAGATATTTCAATTGATATTTGGCGTAATGTATTGGGAACTATAACTCAAGATACGTATATTTTTAATGCATCCTTTAAAGACAATATACGTCTTGCTAGACCTGAGGCGTCTAAAGAAGACTTAGAGCAAGCCATTAATCGCGCCTCATTGCGTTCCGTAGTCGAAAAATTACCAGAGGGAATGAATACGATTGTAGGTAGTGGAGGACAAGGTTTGAGTGGTGGCGAGCGTCAAAGAATTGCATTAGCTAGATTGTTCTTACGCAATCCTAAAATTATTTTATTAGATGAACCTTTAGAGGGTTTAGATCAAGTAACACGAAAAGCCTTGCATCGTGATTTGATGCATTATGTAGATGGTAAGACATGTCTATATATTACGCATCAATTGGAAGGTTTAGAACAAATGGATCGAATTATATTTATGGATAGAGGTCAAATTGTTGAAGATGGAACGTATGAAGAATTGATAGCTCTTCGAGGGCGTTTCTATGAATACTGTTATTTATCTATGGCAAGTATTCAATAAAACTAAATATCAATAAAAGCATCTATTACAAATGCTTGATTGTAGATTGGACAATATTTTAATTTCATGTTGCAATTTAAGACCTATTATGAATATTAAATTATAATAGGAACAATATTAAACTACAGTAATAAAGCCCCTTTTGCTATGTAAAAAGGGGCTTTAGTTATATTTATATTTAATAGTATATGTAGTATACTTTTATCGATAAATCATGCAACATATGGTATAATTTTTATATTAAAACCTATTTTTTCACCCTTGGAGGGGTTATGACTAAAATCTTCACCAAATTACGAGCTTTGGTGGATGAAGCATTATCCGATCGTGATGCGGTGGTGGATAAGGCACCTGTATTAGAGAAAGCGCCTTTAGAACAAGATTTGTTTGACCATCGTTTACTATATATTGAAGAAGATATGGTTAATCGCATGTTGCGTGCCGCTCTTCGCAATCATTGGTTCTTTTATGCTATAACATTTGAATTTGAACCAAACAATCAAATATTTCTATCCATTATTACAAAATGGGGGAATGTGATTAATGTGGAATTCACCTTAGAGGATCTATGGTTTGATGATTATTCATCATCCTTTGCAATTCGCCTTGATACAAACAATATAGATACAGGTGGGTTTATTTTGAACTCCATTTTACACTTGTTGGGAAACTGGTGTCTCAGTCTTTTTGGTATATTCTTTAACCCTATTGCATTGGGAGAAAAAGGATCTACCGTACGCTTTGAGAAAAAAGGAATTATCCAGTTTGACTTATTGCCTAATACACAAGTGAAAAAATTCATACCTATGCCTGAGCGCCATATTGGTAGCAATGGACCTGTTTTGTTGGGGAACCCGCGTACCAGTCAATCTGTGTTGCAGTTAGATTACTATGCGTTCCATGATCCTGTAGATACTTTTACGGTGCCTGATGTGCCGACTCGCACTAGCTGGCTTCGTTCTATTGATATTGCAGCAGTTCTTTTGTTGCCAATTGGTGTATGGATTACATTTGTTATCTTGCATCATTACTTGCCGACGGAAACACTGGAATTCTCATTTTCTACGTACTTTTTGATTTCCTTAGGGATTTTTATCATTTCCTTCTTAGTTATGAATATTCCGCGGTATTTGTACATGTATTTTGATTCTCGCAAACAGTGGCAAAGTGCGTTTGTACATAACAATATCAAAATTCAAATGCGTAAACTACATCGTCGTATCTTCATGCAACAAGCTACATTGACGTCTGATTGTGATGAGGATACAGCCAATGAAAGCCAAGAGCGAATCAAACACCTCTTGTTGCAAATTAGAGATAAGCGATTCCTTGCTAATCGTCTTAAAATTGCAGATGATGATAGAGCGCGTAAACAAAAGGTTAAGTTTATTATTGCTTATATCGGCTGTACATTGATTGAGTTGATGTTACTGATGAATTAATATCGTAAGAAATATAAAATATAAAAACGTATCTCTATGTGTGATATGTCCTCCTTTACTGGATATCCAATAAAATGGGGACATATCAATGAGAGATACGTTTTTTTGATTACAAGTTATTAATTTTGGTTATCGTTTTTTACGACGTTTTCGAGCTGGTTTGCGGTTTTCTTGTTTTTTGCTTGATACAGGAGTTTGTACTGATTCATATGTTGGCTGATTTACAGGCATAAATGGAGGATTACCGTATTGGTTAGGCTCAGGTTGTCCTGGCAATACCCAGAATAGGAAGCCGATGAGCCATATAAAAAGCTCTAGCATGTAATTGAATGGAGAGACAGCCGAGTAAGTATTAACGAAGATCATAATTACTGACCAAAGAATTCCTGCCCATGCATTGAAGCCTATGTCGTGAATACGACGGCCAAATAAGACGCAAGATAATGGGAAAAGGGTTGCTAATAAGAGCCAGACAATGACTCTAGTCAACCAATATGCCGGTAAGGATACGACAAAGTCTAAGAGTATTTCATCGATATAGTGAACGATGTGGAATAAAATCATCAAAGCGATGAAGCATATGATAAATTGTAGTCTATTTAACCGTCCCGTTAGGTTAAAAATCGATAGGCCCATGCGACGTCCTTGGAATGCAATGAGCAAACCAATGATACATATGAGCAATGTTCGTAATACGACATAAAGTAAATCCATAAGTTCCCCTTTATTTTTAGCTTATAGTTGAGTTAATTCTGGCAAGATGAGCTCAAATGCAACACCATGTTTCATTGATTTTACTGTATCTAACGTAGCTTGAATCGCTTTGGTAGTAAAATTCATTGCCAGTTCTGCCGCATCATAAGGTGAATATCCTCTCATTACTGCACCTGATAATACAGCAGTAAAAATATCTCCTGTGCCTGTAGCTTTTACAGGTACTAGAGGAATCGAGTATGTTTTTAAAAGGTCTGTAGGACCATTATAGACGGCAATGACCGCATGCGTTTCCGATGGAACACTGGTCATGATAACCATTTCAGGCCCCATATGATGTAACTGTTTGCACCGTTTGCGCAATTCATCCTCATTAATAGGGTCTGTCGAGAATGGAATATCTAATAAGAAGCAAGCCTCAGTATAGTTTGGTTTTACGATGTGAGCCTTAGATACGAGTTGGCGCATAGCTACAACCATATCAGGAGTATAAATGGAATAGAGGCGACCATCGTCGGCCATTGCGGGATCGACGATAACCATCTGGCCATTAGAAGCAAATCTATTGATAGCTTCTTCGACGAGGTGAATTTGTTCTGGCGATGCCAAGAAACCACTTACGATAGCGTGAAAGTCAATTTTGTTTTTATCCCAGCAGTCCATAAAATCTCTCATATGAGCAGATAAATCTACGAATTCATAGTGTGGATACTCTAAGTGATTGCTTAGTACCGCTGTTGCCAAAGGAACCGCCTGACAGCGCATGGCACTGATGATTGGAATCATAACGGTAAGGGCACAGCGTCCGATAGAGCTCATGTCTTGAATTGTTAAAACTCTAGGTACTGCTGTCATAGACACCTCCAAATAAATATATATTTTATTGTACGTTATGTAAGGCTTTCTGTAAATGTAATGATGTTAATCATGAAATTAACTTCATAGTGTAGTATAATAAAACGAATAGACTTTTTATGGAGGAAAGTGACAATGACAAGGTATGTATTTCGACGCCTAGGTGGCGCAATCATAATCTTATGGGTCATCATTACCGTAACATTTGCACTAATGCATGCGATACCTGGTGGGCCTTTTACAACAGAAAAGAAATTACCACCTCAGGTGAAAGCGAGTATCGAGGCAAAGTATCATCTCGATGATCCTGTGTGGAAACAATATGGAGACTATTTAGGTGGCGTCATTACAGGTGACTTGGGCCCATCATTTAAGTATGAAGGCCGTAGTGTAAACGATATTATTAGCGATGCATTTCCAATTTCCGCGCAGCTCGGTTTATTATCTTTAATGGTAGCTGTAGTTGGTGGTATTACAGCTGGTGCTATCAGCGCTATGAGACCTAATAGTATTGTGGACTATGCGGTGACTATATTATCTACAATCGGTATATCTGTGCCTACATTTATTATCGGTGCTGTCCTTGTGTACATAGTAGGTTTTGAACTGGGCTGGTTCCCGGTAGCTTTATGGCGTGGCCCATCTTATATGGTGTTGCCTGTGTTAACATTAGCAGCGCAACCGATGGCCTTTATTGCTCGTTTAACGCGTAGTGGTTTACTTGATGTGTATCAACAAGAATACATTCGTACAGCTCGTTCAAAAGGTCTAGGTTCTTGGACGATTTTGACTCGTCATGCACTAGGTAATGCGATTTTGCCAGTTATTACGTACTTAGGCCCATTGGCAGCTAGCTTGTTAACAGGTAGCTTTATCGTTGAAACAATTTTTGCGATTCCTGGGTTAGGTCAGTATTTTGTAACATCAATTTATAACCGTGATTATACAGTTATTCTTGGTATTACAATTTTCTATAGTGCTCTTGTAGTATTTCTTAATATTTTGGTGGATATGATCTATCCATTAATCGATCCACGCGTTACAACAGAGGAGGGTTCGGATGAATAAGGAAGACTTTTTACCTATTGAACGGGCCCCTCAAGAAGAGATTACTAGTTTTATAAAGCGTCCTAGTAAATGGGAGAGATTTAAGGTAAATCGTTTGGCCGTAGTCGGGGCGAGCATCATCTTGGTGATGATTGTACTCGCTATCTTAGGGCCACTTATTTCACCTTATACATATGCGGATCAATCTTTAATCGATGCGAACCAAAGTCCAAGCTTTAGTCATTGGTTTGGTACGGATACATTGGGCCGTGATATTTATACGCGTGTTATGTATGGTGCGCGTATTTCCTTAACCATTGGTTTTGTGGCAGCTTTCATCAACCTTGTAATCGGCGTTGCCTATGGCGGTATTGCAGGTTATATGGGTGGTAAAGTAGACCGTATCATGATGGGCATTGTAGATGTTTTGTACGGCATTCCACTTTTACTATATGTTATCTTGTTGATGGTTGTACTTGGACCCGGTCTTATATCTATTTTCGTAGCATTAGGTATTGCGTACTGGCTTAATATGGCTCGTATCGTACGTAGCCAAATTTTGAAAGTTAAAAACGAAGAATACATCATCGCAGCAGAAGCCATGGGTATTCCGAAGCATCGCATTTTATTGCGTCATATTTTGCCAAACTGTGTAGGACCTATCATTATTACTTTAACATTGGCTATTCCAGAGGCAATTTTTACAGAAGCATTCCTTAGTTTTATCGGCTTAGGTGTAAATGCACCTATGGCGAGCTGGGGCGTATTAGCTTCTGAAGGGATTAGTAGCATGCGCTCCTATCCATTCCAATTGATTTTCCCAGCTGTTGCTATTAGTGTTACCATGCTTGGTTTCGCTTTCCTTGGCGATGGCTTACGCAATGTATTAGACCCTAAGGAAGGAGATAGATAATGAATAACGCTATTGTTGATGTGCGTAATGTATCCATTACCATCAATACCTTCCAAGGTCCGTTGCGAGTTATTCGCAATCAAGACATTTCGTTACAGCGTGGTGAGATATTAGGTATTGTAGGTGAATCTGGATGTGGTAAATCCGTTTTAGTTAACTCTTTAATGGGCTTATTGCCATATGGTAAAACTAAAATTAAAGCGGATACATTTATGATTGATGGTCACGATTGTCTTGGATTTACTGAAGATGATTGGAATGAACTTCGTGGTACAACGGTTGCCATGGTGTTCCAAGATCCTATGACCTCTTTGAATCCTATCATGACGATTGGGGAGCAAATGTATGAGGTTATCCATCGTACAAATGCGTATGGTGAAGGTTACGATGAAAGGGCCATTGCCATCGATTTGTTGAAGAAGATGGGCCTATCTACACCGGAACGACGTTTGTCTCAATATCCTCATGAGTTGAGTGGCGGTATGCGTCAACGCGTATGTATCGCTATGGCGGTGGCCGGTCGTCCTAAGATTTTGATTTGTGATGAGCCCACAACAGCTCTTGATATTACTACAGAGGCACAAATTTTGCGCCTTATGCAAACGTTAGCCGTAGAGGCTGGCATTGGTATCATCTTTATTTCTCACAACTTACGTGTTATCGCTCAAATTTGCGATCGTGTTATGGTTATGTACGCAGGTAAATGTGTTGAGTCTGCTACGGTAGATGGTATCTTTAGCGAACCTCGTCATCCATATACATTGGGGCTATTACTAGCATTGCCACAAGGTAAATGGCATGGTGAATTGAAGGCCGTTGAAGGTCAACCTCCTGATTTATTTGACTTACCACGTGGATGCGCTTTTAATCCTCGTTGTAAGTGGGCTATGCGAATTTGTGGTAATCGGGTTCCGATGGTTACAAATGTTGGTGAAAGTCATCAGTTTACATGTTGGTTAGCTAAGTTGGAGGGACTTTAATGAGTTACGTATGGGAGACTGACAATCTCGTTAAAGAGTTCACCCTGTCAGGCGGCTTATTTAAGCCAAAACAAACGGTACACGCTGTACAAGGCGTGAGCCTATATCAATCACCAGGGGAAACCCTTGGTATCGTAGGTGAATCTGGATGTGGTAAATCTACATTTGGTTATACCTTGATGGGATTACATCAAGCTACATCTGGTTCTATTTATATGAATGGTCAATATATCAATCCTTATGTAGATAGAAAGGCTGTACATCCAGTGATGCAAATGGTATTCCAAAATCCTTATGCATCCCTTAATCCACGACTTACAGTTAATGCGATTTTAGAGGAGCCTTTAGAATTGGACCCGAAGTACACACCTCGGGATCGAGTTATTCGCGTAAAAGAGGTGCTTGACCAAGTTGGCTTAAATATGTCTTTTGGTGAGCGTTATGCTCATGAATTATCTGGTGGTCAACGTCAACGTATCGGCATTGCACGGGCTCTTATTATGCAGCCTCAATGTATCATCTGTGATGAGCCGATTTCTGCGTTAGATGTGTCGATTCAAGTACAAATTATGACATTACTTGAACGTTTACAAGAACAGCATGGTATTTCGTACCTCTTTATTTCTCATGATTTAAACATGGTGCGTTACATTAGTCATCGCATGGTTGTTATGTATTTAGGTGCTGTTATGGAAGAAGGTCCTGCATTGGACTTATATGAATTTCCACAACATCCGTATACCCGTGCATTGACGGCCTTAAATGGTCCAGTTATGCCACATGCACCAATTGGGGCACCTCTTAAAGGGGATCCACCAAATCCACTAGAACCGCCAAAAGGCTGTTTGTTTAGTGGTCGATGTCCAGAAGCGGAAGGTCGTTGTTTTACAGAACGTCCGCCACTTCGAGACTGGGCTGATCGCCGCATCGCATGCTGGCACATATAATGGGAGAATAGTATGGAAAAACTAATTGTTGGCAAGTCCCTGGAACATCAACTAGATACAGTCATTAAAGAATTGGCTCCAGCAGGAAATATATCTTATGCAGTGTTACAATTTGATGATGAAGAGGAACCAACACTCATCGCAGCTAGAGGTGAAAATACTGTACATTCTAGTGCGAGTTTAATTAAGGTACTTATTATGGAATATGTCTTTCATTTAGCTCGTACTGAGCAATTGGACATTAATGATACCGTTCCTTTATCTAGAACTCCACGCGTTGAAGGTGGCGGCGCACTACAAGAGTTAGTTGGTAAACACAGTTTTACCTATCTTGAGTTGTGCCGTCTCATGATGGTTCTTAGTGATAATATTGCGACAAATCTACTCATCACAGTGCTTGGTATGGAAAACATCAATGCACGAGCAGAACAGCTTGGTCTGGATGAGATGGAGCTTAATCGCATGATGATGGACCTTAAAGCCTTGGCTGAAGGGCGTGATAATTACATTACAGCCATGTCACTAGCTCGTCTGTATAAACATATTTTTGAATGTCGTGATAGAGATGCTTATGGCCGAGAAATGTGGAATATTTTAGGTCGCCAACAATTCCGTGATATCTTACCATTTTACTGGGGAGAAGGCATACGCTTTCACCATAAAACAGGATCCCTTGATCGCGTAGAGCATGATGGGGGTGTAATAGAAACATTTAGAGGTCATTTCTGCTTTATTCTTTTAATGAGCGATATCGATAATGACCGAGGTAAAGAGTTAGGCGCTCAAGTTGGGCGCATCATGAAAGAATTTGTAGAGGAAGCATTGCCATGATGGATAAACGAAACTTGTTAAAACTCATGGTCCTCGCTCTAGGGGTGAGTGTACTCTTATTCGTATTTGGGTACCCGCGTGGTGTTCAACCAATCGATGAACACACAATCCGCTATGTTATTGAGCAGGAACCATCCACATTGGATCCCGCAAAGTCTACTACCTCTCCGGAGGCTACGGTTCAACTTCAATTATTCGATGGTCTAGTTCGTTTGAATGATGAAAGTGAACCAGAAGCAGCACTTGCTAAAAATTGGGAAATCTCCGATGATGGCCGTGAGTATACCTTCCACTTACGACCTAATTTGAAATGGTCTAATGGAGAGCCTTTGACGGCTTATGACTTTGAATACGCTTGGAAACGCGTATTAGACCCTGAAGTCCATGCGGACAATGCATACATGCTATATGTATTGAAAAATGGCGAAGCCTTTAATACTGGCAAAGCCACGGCTGAAGAGGTTGGTGTTAAGGCTACTGATGAGGATACATTGGTAGTTACCTTAGAAAATCCAACAGCTTATTTCTTGAAACTATTAGCGTCTCATAGCTATTATCCAGTGAGCAAAAAAGCAGTAGAGGCTCATGAAAATTGGGCAGCTAATGCGGAAACTATAGTATCCAATGGTCCATATCGCTTGCTTTCTTGGAAGCATAATGGGGAAATGGATTTCATCAAGAATCCAAATTATTGGGACGCAGAATCTGTGAAAACAGAGAAAATGAATTGGCCTATTAGTGAGTCTCAAAGTACGCGTCTCACCTTAGTTGAAGGTGGCGAAGCTGATATGACTGTTGAGCCTCCTGTAGCGGATCAAAAACGTTTAGAAGAAGCAGGCTTATTACATATTGGCCCTATGCTTGGTAACTATTATTACGTATTCAATGTGAAAGCAGAACCTTTCACAGATCCAAATGTGCGTAAAGCCTTTTCTATGGTTATCAACCGTGCTAACATTGTTAATAATATTGTTAGAGGCGGTAAAGAACCAGCTTATGCGTTTGTACCATATGGTATGCTCGAAAGCAATGGCCGTGAAGACTTCCGTGAAGCTGGTAGTTATCTCGTATACGAAGATGTAGAGCAAGCCAAGAAAATCCTTAAAGAGGCTGGCTATGGTAAGAATCGTCCATTGCCACAAATTACGATTTTGTATAATACAAGTGAATTACATAAAGCTATTGCAGAAGCGATTCAAGATGCTTGGATAAATGCATTTGGTGCAGATGTACGCTTACAAAATCAAGAGACAAAGGTATTCTTAGCAGACCGTGAAGCTGGTAAGTACCAAGTTGCGCGCGCTTCTTGGGTTGCTGATTATAGCGATCCACAAAACTTCTTAGAGGTATTCTCTGCTGAAGATAATGATGGACAGTACCATAGTGATGAGTATAATGAGTTGATTGCTCGCATTCGTACAACTCCAAATGGGGCTGCTCGTGATGCGTTGATGCATGAAGCAGAAAAAATGATCTTTGATGAATCTCTTGTTATGCCGTTGTACTTTACAACACAACCATATGTAACAAACGGAACAATTCAAAATTATTTCTGGACCACATTGGGCCTTGTTGACTTTAAAAAAGCATACAAATAAGATACACTTAAGACGTACACCTGATGTACGTCTTTTGTTGTATCTTATGAATATGTTTTATAGATTTGTTTCTACAAATAAGTATATAAATTTTGAATTACGCCATAAACTTTACATTATGCTACATACTTTTTTTACATATGTTTTATAAATTACGTTACAAATATGGTATGTTAATATTGATGCATTAGAAGTTAACTGGTATTTTTTGAGGATATATGGACTGGATTGAACCAAAACGTTTGGCACCGGGAATGACCATAGGTATTATGGCACCTGCTAGTGCTGGCGATGAAGATTTACATAGAATAGAAGAAATTTGTAAGGCTAAAGGCTATAAGGTGCTTGTGGGTGAAAGTGCAAGCCGAAAGGGGCTATATGGAGGCACACCTGAGGAGCAAGCCGCAGAGTTTCAATACATGATGACTACAGCCCCTTGTGATGCGGTGCTCGCCTTACGGGGTGGTTATGGCACGATGCGCTATTTAGAACGACTGGATTATAAAGCGATTCGCAAGTATCGTAAGGCTTTTGTTGGATACAGTGATTGTACAGCGCTCCATATGGCTATCAATCGATACAGTCGCCTTATTACGTATCATGGGCCTATGGGGGTAGATTTTAAAGCAGAACGTAAGGCAGATATTGATGCATTATTTAATGTTTTAGAAGGTAAATTAAAAGTTATAGAACCTTTGCCAGAACCTCCTAGAGGTGCGATTGGTACCGAGCTAGGAGAAGGGATTTTGCGTGGTGGTAATATGACGATATTATCCGTTCTGTCAGGAACACCTTATTTTTTAGAGGATGAATCTTGGGAGGATACCTTACTATTTATTGAAGATGTAGGGGAGGCTCCTTATAAACTGGATCGTATGTTACAACAATTTCGCCTCAGTGGTTTGTTGAGCCGTATTAAAGGCTTAGTGATTGGCACCTTTACAGATTGTGAAGGAGATGAAGATGAACGAGATTATGACTTAGGTTATGAAGCATTGCGCTACATGGAGGAAAATAGAAATCCAGAAATGCCAGATCCTTTTGTATGTTATGTGCCAACGGGACATGGTTCACCACATCAAACCTTACCGCTAGGAGCGACGATTAGCTTTAGGTATATTTCTAATACCATCATCGTTCATCCTTATACGAAATAGATAAGAGCTTTTAGGTGAACGATTTTAGTTAATAGACAAACAGATAAACAGATATTAGATAAAAATAGTAGTTACCGAGATATTAGGTAATAAAATATTAGATAATAAGATATTAGATAATAATAAGGGGAGTTATGACACTACAAGAACGAGAGGCTCGTGCCTGTGCCATCATAGATAGTATGGCACAGGAATTACGTGCTATTTCCTTATATTTACACGATAATCCAGAATTGGGCTTGAATGAGCATAAAGCAGTAAAGGTGATTCACCAATTCTTAGAAGAACAGAATTTTATATCTCAAGTAGGTCTCGCCGACATGCGTGAGTTACAAACCGCGTTGCGAGCCGACTATAGAGGTAATGCTAAATATAAAATTGCATTCTTAGGAGAATATGATGCCTTACCTGAGCTTTGTCATGGTTGTGGTCATAATCTTATTGCCATGATGAGCTTAGGTGCTGCTGTTGCTTTCAGTCAAAGTGCGCCACAGGATTGGGGAACGACTTTCTTTGGTTGCCCTGCAGAGGAAACTATCGGTGGTAAGGTATATATGGCAGAGGCTGGTTTATTTAAGGGCTATGAGGCGGCGCTTATTATTCATCCTGGCGGTGAAAATGAGGTGGGGGGCACATCTTTAGCGACACATCCACTAGAGGTTACCTTTCATGGGCGCTCTTGTCATATTGCATCTTTAACAGACTCAGGCATTAATGCCTTAGATTGTGCGGTAGAATTATATCAAAAAATAAAAGAGTTAAAGAAAACTTTTCCTAAAGGGGCTATTGTGGGGGCCATTTTTACCGAAGCAGGTACAGCGCCAAATGTGGTTACACCAAAGGCTACGATTCGCATGACTGTTCGTGGTAGTACAGTGGATGATTTAGAAGGTATTATTTTGCCGGCTATCAAAGCGGCTGCTCAAGAGATTGCAGCATCCTATGATGCTCAAGTTGAAATGCATCATTATGAGCCACTCTTTAAGGATATGCGTCAAGATAAAAAACTATTAGATCTCTTTAAGGATGTGATGACTGAGTTTGGTGAAATACCTCGTATATTGCCTGATGATGAGGCTGATGGTAGTACTGATGTAGGTAATGTGTCCTATGAAGTGCCTACGGCGCAGCCTACGTTGCAAATTGGTTTGGGATTAGAAGCGCATACGCCAGAATTCACTTGTGCAGCAGGTTCTGACTATGGATTGGTACAAGCTATTAAAGGAGCTAAAATTATGGCTGTTGTAGCCTTGCGATATGCCTTGCTAAGTGATACCTAAGTTTTGACATATAGAGGTCAAAAAGGTAAAATAGATATAATATTTAAGTAAGTATGAAACAAGCCGTCTTCTACAAGACGGCTTTTATTCCGGTGGAGATAGATATGAGTGTTTTAACCGTTTCAAATGTAACCCATGGTTTTGGAGCGCGACAAATTTTAGATGATGCATCATTCCGCTTGCTAAAAGGTGAACATGTAGGCCTCATTGGTGCTAATGGTGAAGGTAAATCTACGTTTCTTAATATCATTACAGGTAAATTGCCGCCTGATGAAGGCAAAATTGAATGGTCCAATCAGGTAACGGTTGGTTATTTGGATCAACATGCTGTTCTTGAAAAGGGCATGACCATCCGCGATGTGTTACAGAGCGCTTTTGACGATTTATTCGTGATGGAGCAAAACATTAATAATGCATACAATCGTATGGGCGATGTATCCGAAGATGAAATGAATAAGCTTCTCGAGCAAGTTGGGGAGTGGCAAGAGATTCTAGAGCAACGTGGGTTCTATGAAATTGATGCGGTTATTGAGCGTACGGCTGCAGGCTTGGGCCTTGTGGATATCGGTTTGGACCGAGATGTAACAGAGCTTAGTGGTGGTCAACGTACAAAGGTTTTGCTCACAAAGCTTTTACTAGAGAAACCGACTATTCTATTGTTGGATGAACCTACAAACTATCTTGATGTAGAGCATATTCAATGGTTGCAAAACTATTTGCAAAATTACGAAAATGCATTCATCTTGATTTCTCATGATATGGAGTTTTTAAATTCCGTAGTTAATGTTATTTACCATATCGAACAAGCGGTGCTTACGCGTTATACTGGTGATTATCATCAGTTCCAAGCTGCTTACGAGGTGAAAAAAACGCAAGCTGCTAAGGCGTATGAACGTCAACAGCAAGAGATTGAGCGTATGGAAGACTTTATTCAACGCAACAAAGCTCGCGTTGCAACGCGCGGTATGGCGAACTCTCGCGCTAAACGCTTAGAGAAGATGGAAATCTTGGAAAAACCAAAAGAGTATATTAAACCTAGCTTTGGTTTTAAAGAAGGCCGTACACCAAGTCGCTTTATCGTAGAGGCTTTCGGATTGCAATTAGGTTATGATGAACCATTAACTAGACCAGTAGATTTTCAAATTGAAAGAAATAAAAAGATTGCTATTCGCGGTGTCAATGGTCTAGGTAAAACTACGTTGTTAAAAACTATTTTAGGTTTATTGAAGCCTGTTAGTGGTGAGTTGGTAAAAGGTGAGTTCTTACAAGTAGGTTATTTTGCCCAAGAGGATACGCCATCCAATTTTGAAACAGCGTTAGACTATATTTGGAATGAATATCCTGCTATGACGAATGCAGAGGTGCGTGCAGCATTAGCTCGTTGTGGCCTTACTAATGAACATATTACGTCTCAAATGCGCGTATTATCTGGTGGTGAGAATGCAAAGGTTCGCCTATGTAAGCTCATGCAGAATAAGTACAATGTGTTGGTGCTAGACGAACCGACCAACCATTTAGACATATATGCGAAGGAAGAACTGAGCCGAGCATTGCGTGATTTTAAAGGTACGATTGTACTGGTTAGTCATGAGCCCGAATTTTATCAAGGTTGGATTACGGATATTTGGAATATTGAGGATTGGACGACAAAGATCGTTTAGGAGGACCGATGAATCAACGTGCAAAGGACGGGATAAAGCAATTCTTAGAGGCTTTATCTGTTGATACAGAGGCACCAGAATTAGAGAAGACACCAAGTCGTGTAACAGAATTATATAGTGAATTATTCAGCGGTGTAGGATTAGACACAAAAACTGCATGGGGAGAGACTTTCAGTACAGACTATAAAGGTCTCGTAGCAGTTACAGGGATTCCGTTTTACTCCATGTGTGAGCATCATTTATTGCCTTTTTTTGGTACCGTAGATATCGTGTACCAACCTAAGGATGGATGTGTGGCAGGGCTTAGTAAGTTTCAAGATATCGTGAATATCCTCAGCCGTAGACCGCAATTACAAGAGCGGTTAGCATCTGAATTAGCTGATGCGATTATGAATGATTTATTTGCTCATGGCGTATTTGTACGCATTACATCGACTCAGTTGTGTATGCTCATCAAAGGTACCATGCAGCAAGATTCAAAGGTTATTACATTAGAAAGCCGAGGCGTATTAGCCGAAAAGGGCACATTAAGAGATGAAGCGTTGGCAATGTTAGGCGGAGGACAGGTAAATGTTTAAACGTAGAAATTATACATGGAATGATGGCAAAAGTTTATCTTTGTGCGATCGAACCCTTATTATGGGGATACTGAATGGTACACCTGACTCCTTCTCTGATGGAGGTCAATTCAATACACCAGAAACAGCAGCAGCGCATGTAAAGCAAATGATTGAAGATGGTGCAGATATTATCGATTTAGGCGTTGAATCTACACGCCCTGGTTCTACACCTTTGACCGCAGACGAGGAAATAGAACGCTTATCTCTATTAATAGAGCCTGTCTTACAGGCCTCTACAGTGCCTGTATCTATTGACACATATCATGCTAAAACTGCAGAATATGCTTTCTCTAAAGGGGCACATATTTTAAATGATGTATGGGGATTACATTATGATCCTGACATGGCCGCGGTGGTGGCTAAATATAAGGTACCTGTTATCATCATGCATAATAGTAATGATACAAATTATGGTGATATCATTGAAGATATGAAAGCGTTCTTCTTCTGTGCTATCGATAAAGCGTTGAAAGAGGGGGTAACACCACAACAAATCTGGCTTGACCCAGGTATTGGCTTTGGTAAAACTGAAGAACAAAATATTGAAGTTATGCAACGCTTGGGTGAGTTAACCGCTTATGAATATCCTGTTTTACTTGCGCCGAGCCGCAAGCGTTTCATCGGATCTATGTTAGGCGGATTGCCTCCAGAAGATCGCGATGAAGGTACGGTAGCAGCTTGTATTACAGGTGTATTCCAAGGCGTTGATATGGTGCGTGTTCACAATGTGAAAATGCACAAACGCGCCTTAGCAGTAGCAGACAGCTTGTTACGAGGTGAATAATGGATAGAATCGTTTTAAAAAATATGGCATTCTACGGATACCACGGAAATTTGGCATCTGAGCAAGAACAAGGACAACGATTTTTTGTAGATGTAGAAATAATAACTGATCTTACAAAGGCCGGTCAAAGTGATCAATTAGAGGATTCCATCAATTATGTAGAGGTATACGAGATTGTAGAGTCTATCATGACGGGTGAGAAGCATAATCTTCTAGAGCGCTTGGGGGCGCTTATCGCCGATTCCTTGTATCAACATTATCAAGGTATCGTTGGGTTGTCTGTAACTGTGCGTAAACCATCTGTACCGATTTCAGGTATTTTGGATTATGTTGAGGTTATCACTACAAGAGGACAAATTTGATGTATACCTATTACATCAGTGTAGGCTCGAATATAGGGGACAAGAGTGACTACATCAATTCTGCTTTTCAATCCTTACAACAACATGGGGCAATTTCTAAGCTAGTCACTTCTTCTCTTATTGAAACTGAGCCGTGGGGATATACGGAACAAGATACCTTTGTTAATGGCGTATGGTCTTGTGAGAGCACTCTAGAACCACATCAAATGCTCAGCCTTATTCAGCAATTAGAGCAGGCGGCTGGACGAAAACGATTGATTCATTGGGGCCCTCGCACATTAGATTTGGATATTATTTTAGTGTACGATACAGAGGGGAAAATGATTTCTCAGTATGATGAAAGTCTTGTGATACCGCATCCTCATTTTTGGAATCGTAATTTTGTACTAGAACCGCTATCTCAGCTGTTACCAACTTTCACATATAAAGGGGTTAAGGTTGCCGATCGATTATCTCAATTGGATGTATAAGCTAGAATCGTATATAAGCTAATGTTAGATACATTGTAAACACGATACATATTGTACGCATACTTTTACGTTTTATGATTGGGGAGTCATGGAGAGCGTAGATGAATATAAAACGTATTGGATTATTTGTACTGGCACTTATTATAATGGGGATATCCTACTGGCTTGCAGTAGGGGCAAATTATGATAGCAAAACAGTACGTATTGATCCGGAAGCGCATACACTGGTTAATTCTAGTGATGCCATTATTTCAAAACGAATATTAGCGATGAAGACCAGTGGCTCACAAGTGTACTTCTTAGGTTATGAAGGACTAGGGATTTATAATTTATCTGATAATACACTTCGCTTGATGCCCATAACCTTTAGAGGGCAACATATAGAACCTCCTAAATCGGATGATTACCAACGAGGCTTACGGAATGTAACAACGGTAAAAGCATTGTCTGATTTCAGTAATGATGAGCAAGACGAATTTAAAAGTTTGTTGGACTCTACCGATGGAGGGGCCCATTATTATGGTGACTTTTACCATTCTGGTTATGAGTCGTCTCTCATCGATTTGAAGGACCAGTATTTTATTACGAATACAGTACGTGCATTAAAACGTGTTAATCATACATTATATGTGTATGATGGATCAGGTTTTATTATTATAGATTTAGATAATCGTCGTATCCAAGGTTTTTTTAATAATCGCATTAGTGGTGAAGGTTCTAAGGGTGTGCCTGATAGTTTACGTGGGCATTATGGTTCTGATTTTACTATGATATATGCTTTATCCAAATTAGATCCTAAGGATTTGGATATCTTATGGTCCATGCGTAAACAATATTTAGAAAAATCTCCTCAAGCGATGGAAGGAAAAGATTTGTTCCCACTCAATTTGGATGAGATGAATTTAAATGAGTTATGATTCTATTAAGGTAAATCATATACGGATATACGTGATTTAAATAATTGGCATTTGAGGATATGTTATCGTTTTATGCTAAGGTATGGAGGCTCTTATGAAGTTACGCAAGGTAGGTATTATTGGTACTGGACATGTAGGCTCTCATGTAGCATTTTCTTTAGCCTTACAAGGTGAGGTTGATGAATTATATATGATGGATATTGACGAGAAAAAAGCTCAAGCGCAAGCTATGGATATTAATGATGCCGTTAGCTATATTCCACATCAAGTAACTGCTACATCAGGTCCTATTGAAGAATGTGGAGATTGTGATATTCTCGTTTTTAGTGCGGGACCTTTGCCGAATTTGTATCAAGATCGTCTCGAGAGTCTTGGTGAAACCGTAGCTGTACTTAAAGATGTTATTCCACGTATCAAGCAATCTTGCTTTAAAGGCTTTATCATTTCGATTTCTAATCCCGCTGATGTGGTAGCTACCTATTTATGTAAACATCTTGAGTGGAATCCTAACCGCATCATTTCAACGGGAACAGCTCTAGACTCAGCTAGATTGCAAAAAGAATTAGCGCATATCTTTACTATTAGTAATCGCTCTATTACAGCCTACTGCTTAGGTGAACATGGAGGTAGTGCTATGGTGCCATGGTCCCATATTTGTGTACAAGGGAAACCACTTTTAGAGTTACATCGAGAGCTACCCCATAGATTTCCTGAACTTGACCATGCAAAAACACTAGATGATGTTAAAATTGGTGGCTATCATGTACTAGCAGGTAAGGGGTCTACGGAATTTGGGATTGCTAGTGCTACCACAGAATTAATCCGCGCTGTATTTCATGACGAAAAGAAGGTATTGCCTTGCTCCTGTTATTTAGATGGACAATATGGAGAAGAAGGAATATTTGCATCTACTCCTGCTGTTATTGGTAAAGATGGTATCGAAGATGTTTTTGAACTGCAACTAACCAATGAAGAGCTAGCCTTATTTAAAACTTCTTGTGCTGTCATTCGTGAACATGTTGTAAAGGCTGAGTCTATGTAAGTGGATGTTTACTTTCGTGTATAAAAAGCTAAAATTGCGTATGGAGTTTTAAATTTATACGGATTTATGTTATTGTTCTTAATGAGACATATCTGTAATTTTCTTTAGTCCCAAGCTCTGTTATGTGGTATAATCTAAAAATGACAGTATACAGATGATGAATATTTGGGGGACATTATGACTCAGGACATTATGGATGTACAACGCCCAAAAAGGCCGCGCAAACGGGTTCGTCCTAATCGCAAAGCACAGGATCAGCGTATTATCCTCATGTGGATCAAGCGAATTGGCATAGGGATTATGGTGCTGTTACTGTTAGGGCAGGCTTATCGCTTGGTGGCTGTATATCAAGAAAAACAACATATAGAGCAACAATTGCAAGAGTTACAGCAGCGAAATGAAGAGTTAGAACAGGAAAAGGCCAGGTTACAAGATCCAAGGACCATAGAAGGGGTTGCTCGTGAGGAGCTAGGATTGGTAAAACCTGGTGAAGTACCATATGTAAAATAGGTTATACTTTATTATTTTTTGCTTCGCATTAGTTTGTAGTTTAAGGTTTCCGCATTAATTAGGAGGTTGCATGGCAATCGAAGTTGGTAACATTATTGATGGTACCGTATCAGGTATTACAAAATTCGGCGTATTTGTTGATTTAGGAGAAAAACAAACGGGGTTAGTTCATATTTCTGAAGTAGCTCATGGGTATGTCGAAGATATTAATACCCTTTTAAAGGTTGAGGATCCGGTAAAGGTTAAGGTTTTATCCATTGATGGTAATAAAATTGGTCTTTCCATTCGTCAAACACAACCTAAAGAGGGTATGGACGAAGAAAAACGTCCTCATCGTGTTCAATCGAAACAAAGTATAGAGTCTTTCGAAGCGAAGATGAAATCATTCTTACGTGATAGTAATGAACGATTACACGACTTAAAACGCAATACCGAAGGAAAACGCGGAGGCCGAGGCGGTCGTCGAGATTAATAGTGAGAGATGGCATCCAGCCATCTCTTTACTTATGTATAGAGTATTAACACTATAATAGTATTAGGAGAATGCTATGTATATGTAAGGAGCAATTATGAAGTTAGCAATTATCGATATTGGCTCTAATTCGGTGCGCTTATTATTGGCGGCCTATGAAAATAACGAGTGGCGTTATGAGCCTAAGCAGTTGTGGACTACCCGTTTAGGTCAACGAAATACAGATGGTACCTTGCAAGCTGAATCCATGGAAGCTTCTTATCA
This sequence comes from uncultured Veillonella sp., assembly GCF_963551295.1. Lineage (NCBI taxonomy): Bacteria > Bacillati > Bacillota > Negativicutes > Veillonellales > Veillonellaceae > Veillonella > uncultured Veillonella sp. Next base: position 62,000 of record NZ_CAUVFT010000006.1, on the reverse strand, counting down.
AGCTTTTACAGATATAAAAAAAATAGCAAACCAATATGGTGCTGAGTATTGCTTTGGTTTTGCTACGAGCGCTGTTCGCGAAGCGGCAAATGGACTTGCATTCATGGAATGTATTAGTGAGTATTGTCCTATGGAATGGCGGATTTTATCTGGTGATGAAGAGGCTATGTATGGCTTTTATGGCGCTTTAGGAAATCAATTAGAGGATGGACGTCATTACACGACCATCGATATTGGTGGAGGTAGTACAGAGCTTGCATTAGGTAACAAAAATGGAGTGTACTGGAGTCGTTCTTATCCTGTGGGAGCAGTACGCCTTCAATCTATATCTGATGAAGGGCCTCAACGAGTGTGGGAGGAAACCCGTTTCCTTTGGGATCCGATGATGATTGAAGGTGAATTTGGTGAATTTATCGGTATTGGTGGCACCCTAACAACTTTGGCTGCTATTGATTTAGGCTTAGACCACTATGATGGTACAAAGGTGCAAGGTCATAAATTGAGCCGTGAAACTGTAGAAGGTATCATTATGAAACTGCGCTATATGAGTCGTGATGAGAGATTACAAGTGAAAGGTTTACCCGCAGGTCGTGCCGACATCATCGTTGCTGGTGCGGAGATTTTAACGTCCTTTATGGATTCCTATGAGGTCCCTCATGTATTTGTGAGCGATCAAGATGGTATGGAGGCGATGGCCCGTGAATGTGAAAGCACTCATTCGAACCGTTAATCACACTTTAAAATTACATGATATATTTCCTGAGAATAGTCGTATCTTGGTAGCTTGTTCTGGTGGTCCTGATTCGATGGCTTTATTGCATTTATTGCAAGATATTGCCACACATCGTCACACGGCGTATGAGCTTGGAGTTGCTATTGTAGATCATTGTATTCGTTCTGAAAGCAAGGATGAGGTTCTATGGTTACGAAACCAAGTGGAAATACTAGGGCTGCCATTTTATACGGCTACCGTTGATGTGCCTAAATTGAGTGAAGAGCAAAAACTATCAGAGGAAACTATAGGTCGCCAAGTACGATATCAATGGCTGACCGACATAGCACAGTCTGAGAGGTATGACTATATTGCAGTAGCTCATCATAAAGATGACCAAGCCGAGTCAATCTTAGCTCATCTCATTAGAGGGACTGGACTTAATGGTTTGACAGGCATGGCCGTTGTTAGTAATGATTATAGTATTCCAGTAGTAAGACCTCTGTTAGATGTCACAAAAGAAGAACTACTTTTATATTTGAAAGAAAAAGATATTTCTTACTGTGTAGATAGGACAAATGAGGATGTGCGATATCAAAGAAATAGAATTCGTCATCGCATTATACCTGAGTTAGAAACTATTAATCCTAACGTTGTTAATGCCATTGTAAGACTAGGGAATTCTGTACGTGAAGACGTAATACTTATCTCCCAGTTAACGGATATGGCATTTAATGAGTTAGTAATGATTTCTGAAGAGGGAGCGTCTATATCTCGTAGGGGGTTACGTAAGGAGCCGTTGGCTATACAACGTCGATTGTGGCAAAGACTGGTGAGCATCCTTGATCCTGAAATCAAGCTTACCACTGCTCATCAAGAGCAATTACTCGACATTGTTAACACTGGGGAAGAGAAAACTTTCAATATAAAAAGTATAAAAGTAAGTGCTCAATGTGATACAATAAAGGTATATTGCAAACATTAATATGAATCGCGGAGGTCATATAGATGCATCAAGATGCAAAAGATATTTTATATACAGAGGACCAATTAAAGGCACGAGTGGCTGAATTAGGTCGTCAAATCAGTGCTGACTATAAAGGGGAATCCGTAGTTCTTGTAGGGGTATTGAAAGGTGCTATCGTTTTCTTTACAGATTTAGCTCGCTCTATCGACGAGAATGTGGATGTGAGTTTCGATTTTATTTCTTGCTCTAGCTATGGCAGCGGTACAACTAGTACAGGGGTAGTGCGAATTTTAAAAGATTTGGACCGCTCTGTAGAGGGGAAGCATGTACTCGTTGTAGAAGATATTGTAGATACTGGCACGACATTACATTACTTGCTAGAAAATTTACATGCTCGTGGAGCTAAAAGCGTTCGTCTTGCAGCGTTGTTGAATAAACCTGAGCGCCGTAAAATGGATGTAGAAGTAGACTATGTAGGCTTTGTCATTCCTGATTATTTTGTTATTGGCTATGGTTTAGACTATGCAGAAAAATATCGGCACTTACCTTATATAGGTATTTTAAAGGAAGAAATGTATCAAAGTTAAAAATATGATATAATATATGAGTGCATCTCTCAACGAGATGTACTCAATTCGTTTATACAACTAAACTATTATTGAAAGGGGTAATATTTTGGGTCGATTTACTAAAAATATCGTCCTTTATTTACTTATCATTGCCGCTTTCGTTATCGCCATTGACGCTTTCTCTGGTCAAAGTGCGAATAAATCTGAACTTAGTTATACAGGATTTATTCAACAAGTACAACAGAAAAAGGTTGAGTCCGTAACGATTACCAATGATCATGGTATTAAAGGTAAACTAAAAAATGGAACAGAATTCAATTCTTATGCGCCAACTGATGAAACGTTAATCAAAACTTTACAAGATAATGGTGTAGAAATTACTGCAGCTCCACCTGAGCAACCAGCTTGGTGGATGAGCTTGTTAGGTTCTGCTATTCCAATTATCATTTTGGTAGTATTGTTCTTCTTTATCATGCAACAAACGCAAGGTGGCGGGGGCCGCGTGATGAACTTTGGTAAAAGCCGTGCTAAATTGATGGGTGAAGGCAATGTAAAGGTTAGCTTTAAAGATGTAGCTGGCGCTGAAGAAGCAAAACAAGAATTAGAAGAAGTAGTAGAATTCTTGAAGGATCCAGGCAAGTTCACAACTATCGGGGCTAAAATTCCGAAAGGTGTATTATTAGCAGGACCTCCAGGTACAGGTAAAACATTACTTGCTAAAGCCGTTGCTGGTGAAGCAGGTGTACCATTCTTTACGATTTCTGGTTCTGACTTTGTAGAAATGTTTGTTGGTGTTGGTGCTTCTCGTGTGCGTGATCTTTTCACACAAGCGAAAAAGAACGCTCCTTGTATCATCTTTATCGATGAAATCGATGCGGTTGGTCGTCAACGTGGCGCCGGTCTTGGTGGCGGTCACGATGAACGTGAACAAACATTAAACCAATTGCTCGTTGAAATGGATGGTTTCGGTGCTAACGAAGGTATTATTACTATCGCTGCAACAAACCGCCCAGATATTCTAGATCCTGCACTTTTACGTCCAGGGCGTTTTGACCGTCAAGTTATCGTAGGTCGTCCAGACTTACGCGGTCGTGAAGCAATCTTGAAAGTTCATGCTCGTAATAAGCCTTTAGCTGATGACGTAGATTTGAAAACGATTGCTAAGAAAACTCCAGGCTTTACTGGTGCTGACTTGAATAACTTGTTAAACGAAGCAGCTCTTTTGGCAGCTCGTCTTAACAAAAAAGTAATTACTATGGCTGAAGTTGAAGAAGCCAGTGAAAAGGTTAGCATGGGTCCTGAGCGCCGTAGTCACATTGTGAGCGACAAAGATCGCAAGTTAACAGCGTACCATGAATCTGGTCATGCTATTGTGGCACATCTATTGCCTCATGCAGATCCTGTTCATAAGGTAACAATTATTCCTCGTGGTGCAGCTGGTGGCTACACTATGATGCTTCCAACGGAAGAACAAAACTACAAAACAAAATCTCAATTATTAGCAGATATTCGGGTGGCTCTTGGTGGTCGAATTGCAGAAGCCTTGATTTTAGATGAAATCAGTACAGGTGCTTCTGGAGACCTTCAAAGTGTAACTAATACTGCTCGTGCTATGGTAACTCGTTGGGGGATGAGTGATGAGCTTGGCCCTATCGTGTTCGGTGAACAACAAGAACAAATTTTCTTGGGGAAAAACCTAGGCCATGAGCGCAACTATAGTGAAGAAATCGCTGCGAAAATCGACTCTGAAATTCATCGTATCGTTGAAGAAGCTTACAAAGATGTAACAAAACTTCTTAGCGAGAACGAAAAATTCTTACATGACATGGCAAATGCTTTGTTAGAAGAAGAAACAATCGATGCGAAAGCGGTAGATAATCTTTACAAATATGGTACAACAAAAGAACCTGAAGCTGAGGAGCCTAAAGTAACTTCTGAAGCAGACGGTAGCATAGTACCAGAAGGTGTTGATGCTAAAGAAACAACTAGTACTGTAGCAGATTTTAGTGAAATATCATCTAATGATATTAAATAATGGATATTGTTCAAATGAAAAAGAGCTAGCCTTTTTGAGGGCTAGCTCTTTTTTACTGTCCATCGTTTATATGACGTGTGGCAAGAAGCTCTGTCATGCGCTGTTCTTTTAGTTTTTGCAAATATTTTTGTGCCAAAACATTTGGTATAGCTACACCGATTGCTATAGCTATAGTTGTAAATGTGCCAGTTACACCATTTTGTATCATAAGGATTAGACTAGCATCATTTAATGCATTGATATGTAACATATCGAAGAGAAATCGGTAGTACAGTATACCGGGCATTAATGCGATGGCAGATGGTACAATAATGATAGTGCTAGATGTTTTTAGCCAAGTAGAAACTTTTACAAAAATAATACTCATTATGGCAGCACCAATAAAGGTAGCACCTGGTGTAGAAAATCCTAATTCTACGGATAGTATATTGCGAATACATACACATAGTACCCCACCAATACCAATGGATACTAATAGTCTGACAGGAGCATTAAAAAGAACCGCAAAAGCGGCTGCAGCTGTAAAAGAACCGATAACTTGCTCTATGGAAATAACATGAGGTTTAATATCAACGAAATTAAATGCCGGTGCAGGGCTAAAATAGAGTGCCATGGCCATACCTAAAGTCATGCTACCCACGATGAGTAACGTTCTAATGGCTCGTGTCATGCCCGATAAAATATGATTATTAATGATATCGATGACACAATTGATCAATGGTACCCCAGGAATCATGAACAAGGTGCAGCAAACGAGTACATATAGTAAGGATTCATTATTTACATGACTATAAAAAGCATAAGCCGATATCATGGCAGCAAATCCGCCTAATGCGATTCCTACATATTCATTAAGCCCTAATCTACATGATAGGGTGCGCGTAAAATAACCAATACTAGAACATATGATAGTAACAATGAATGCGATAATATCGCCACTGTAAAGGTATGCAAGACCTGCCGATCCTAGTGCACAAGCTAGTCCTTTTATCCAGTTTGGATATGTCGGTATAGTTGTATCTAGTTTGGCAATTAGTCGTTCATAGGTTGTTAGTGAGTAATGTCGCTCAAAGGCGCGCCATGTGAGCTTTGATACGGCGTTAATCATAGCCATATTCGGAATGTGAACTGGTGTTTTTCTAAATACAGTTATGGATCGTTCTTTGTGTAATAGATTGACCATAATAGTGGTATAAGAGATATGGATATTTAAGTAATCGTGAGGTATTCCCATAAATGTTGCGGCTTTTAGCATTTCCTCAATGATTCGATTTGTATTTGCCCCACATTCCATTAGTAACTTCCCTATGTTGAGGAGTACATCTAGTTTTCGATGAATATGGATAAAAGGGTTCTCTAATACTTGATTTTTTTCTTCTAATGTAAACTGTTTCATATATCTCTCCAGAGGATAATAGGCAGAATTATTGTTATCTATTCTTATATATATACCTTTATACTATATACATTATACCATTAATTATTTTAAATAATCCTTGCATTTTGAAGGGGACACTTGTACAATCGAATTGTAAACCTAGGTTGACAAAGAAAGGGGCTCTAAACTATGCGTGATGAAGTGCTAGAATTCTTGAGACAAAACCAAGGTAGTTTCGTATCGGGACAAGATATGTCCGAAGCCTGCCATGTTTCGCGCACAGCTATTTGGAAACATATCAAGGCGTTACGTCAAAAAGGCTACAAAATTGAATCTTATACCAAGAGAGGGTATCGATTATTGGAAGAACCTGATTTATTGAGCCCCTTGGCAATGAAGCAAATTCTAAAAACAGATATATTTGGTAAACGGTATGTCTATATGGATACCACGGAGTCCACAAACCTAGAAGCTCGTCGTTTAGCTCAACAAGGTGCAGAAGAAGGTACGGTTGTGGTTACCGAGGAACAGGCTGCTGGTCGTGGGCGCTTATCTCGTGGTTGGTATTCTCCATTTGGCAAGGGCTTGTGGTTTAGCTTGATTTTGCGTCCTGATTTTCCACCTGTAGAGGCTCCTAAGTGTACTTTGATGGCCGCCGTAGCTTTGACAAAGGCCTTTCATAAGATGGGGCTAACTGATGCGGGGATAAAGTGGCCTAATGATATCCTTGTGAATGGTCGTAAGCTGGTAGGTATTTTGACAGAAATGTCTGGTTCTATGGAAGAAATTTCTCATATTGTAATGGGTATTGGGGTCAACGTAAAAACAAAACAAGAAGAACTACCAGAAGAGTTAAAATTAATTGCGACATCTCTTGCGATGGAAGATATTGATATTGAGCGCACAGAAGCATTTAGACTTATATTAGAAGAATTAGAACATCAATACTATGAAGTGCTCGATAGTGGTTTTGACGAAACCCTTAATGAATGGCGTCAATTATCTGTTACTCTCGGTGAAGAAATTGAAGTGCGTGCTCCTGGCAATACCTATGAAGGGGTAGCTACAGATATTGATGAAGATGGTAATTTATTAGTAAGAATCCCGGATGGGACAATTAAACGTATTGTGGCAGGGGACGTATCAATTCGTCCGCGTAAATAGGAGGCATTAATGTTATTAGTAATTGATGTGGGAAACACCAATATTGTTCTCGGTGTATACGACAAGACAGAACTTGTGGGGCACTGGCGTATTTCCACAGATCGGGTCCGTACCACCGATGAATATGGCATGCTGATGATGAACTTATTCTTCCACGATCGTAAGGTTGATGTAAAAGATATTAATGCTATCATTATTTCCTCGGTTGTACCACCATTGATGCCTACATTAGAGCGCGTGTGTTTGCGCTACTTTAATGTAAATCCTCTTATTGTAGGTCCAGGCACTAAAACTGGCATCGCTATTAAGTATGATAATCCTCGTGAAGTAGGGGCTGATCGTATCGTAAATGCCGTAGCGGCACATGAACTTTATAAAGGTGATTTAATTATCATCGATTTTGGTACCGCTACTACTTATTGTGCGGTACAAGGTAATGGCGATTATGTGGGCGGAGTTATTACTCCAGGGGTAACAATTTCTGCAGAAGCTTTATTCCAACGGGCAGCCAAATTACCTCGTATCGATGTGAGAGACCCAGGACAAGTCATTTGCCGAAATACGGTGTCTTCTATGCAATCTGGTATGTTCTACGGTTATGTAGGTCAAGTAGAGGGACTCGTGTCTCGTATGAAAGCGGAAATGGGAGATCATGTAACTGTAGTGGCTACAGGTGGTTTGGCACAGCTTATTAGCAGTGCTACAGACTGCATTGACCATGTAGAACCAATGCTTACATTAGAAGGCTTACGCCTTATTTACGAAAGAAATAAATAATGCTACTATAATATAGTTACGTATATGTAACGAAGTAGTGTACATTCGGGTACAGCTTATGCTGTACCTTTTTTATTAAGGGAAATAGAATTATATGAATAATAAACTGTGGCAAATTGGGACTGTCAAAATTGATGGTCAAGCCATATTAGCGCCTATGGCAGGGGTTAGCGATATTGCGTATCGACTATTGGCCAAAGAACATGGTGCAGCCTTGGTGTGTACCGAAATGGTCAGTGCTATGGGCATTAAATATAAGAATGAGCGGACTCATGAATTATTGCGCATTGAAGATGTAGAACGTCCTGTATCTATGCAAATTTTTGGCTCTGATCCAGAAGCAATCGCTTTGGGGGCTAAGGTTGTGGCCAATGCGGGCGCCGATATTGTAGATATAAACATGGGCTGTCCTGTAAAAAAGGTAGTTACCTCTGGCGATGGTTCAGCACTTATGAAAAATCCTGATCTAGCGGCGCGTGTTGCAGAAGCAGCTGTTGAGGCTGTCGATGTACCTGTTACTGTAAAAATGCGCATCGGTTGGGATAGTGACTCTATTAATGTAGTGGATTTTGCAAAGCGCATTGAGTCTACAGGTGTAGCTGCTATTGCCGTACATGGTCGTACAAAGGAGCAAATGTATAGTGGGAATGCGGATTGGTCTTATATTAAGGCTGTGAAAGAAGCTGTATCTATACCTGTACTTGGCAATGGTGATATTGTGGAGCCTGAAGATGCTAAGCAAATGCTTGATGAAACAGGCTGTGACGCCGTAATGGTAGGTCGTGGGGCACAAGGAAACCCTTGGATATTTGGTCGCATTCACCACTATTTAGCTACTGGTGAAGTGTTACCAGAACCGACCGATATAGAGCGTCTAGATATGTTATTAAAGCATTTTGACTTGTTATGCCAATACAAGGGTGAAGGTATGGCCGTTAAGGAGATACGGACTCATGCGGGGTGGTATATGAAGGGATTACCAGAATCTGCATATTGGCGCAATCGCGTGAATACAATTCATACTGTAACGAGCTTTCACAATGAGCTAGAATCATATCGCAAAATATTGTCCGAAGGTTAGTCAGATTGACAAATGAATAGTATTTTTATATAATGGTTGAGATAATTTAGAAACAAAAGATAAGGTGTCATCTTACTATGACACTTTTTCTTATTATTTATATGTAGAAAGAGTGGGGTACCCATGGCAGACGTAAAAGAAACATTACTTACCGCCGAAGGTTTAAAGAAGTTAGAAGAAGAATTAGCGTACTATAAATCTGTACGCCGTATTGAAGTATCTGAACGTATTAAAACTGCTATTGAATATGGCGATATCAGTGAAAACTCTGAATATGATGATGCAAAAAATGAACAAGCTTTTATTGAAGGTCATATTGTAGAGTTAGAGAATAAAATTAACACTGCGAAGATCATCGATGAATCTGTTAAAGGTGACGTTGTATCTGTAGGTAGTAAAGTTACTGTACTTGACACTATGTACAACGATGAATTGGAATATGTTATCGTTGGTTCCTCTGAAGCGGATCCATTTAACAATCGTATCTCTAATGAATCTCCTGTAGGTAAAGCTATTTTGGGTAAACGTAAGGGTGATGAAGTAGAGGTTTCCACACCAGATGGTCCTGTAACATTCAAAGTGTTAGCAATCCAATAATTTACAATTACCGACAAAGAGGCGATAACATGAGTGAAGAAATTAAAAATATACAAGAAGAGCTGAATGAGCAAATGCAAATTCGCCGCGATAAATTAGCCGAATATGAAGCTGATGGTATTTACCCATTTGGTCAACGTTTTGTCGTAAAAGATTACGCAAAAGACATTAAAGAAGACTTCTTCTTGAAATATGATGGTCAGCCTGTAGTTATTGCAGGTCGTTTGATGACAATCCGTTCCCATGGTAAAACGGCATTTGCGAATATCCGTGATAAATCTGGTGATATTCAAGTATACTTCCGTAAAGATGTTTTGGGCGAAGAGGCTTATAAATACGTTAAAATGCTTGATATAGGTGATATCATCGGCGTAGAAGGTCACGTATTTAAAACTCATACTGGTGAAGTTACCATTAAAGTTAACAAATTAACATTGTTATCTAAGTCTTTACGTCCATTACCAGAAAAATGGCATGGATTAAAGGATACAGAACTTCGTTACCGTCAACGTTATGTTGATTTGATTGTAAATCCTGAAGTACGTGATACATTTGTAAAACGCTCTCAAATCGTTGCTAAAATTCGTGAATACATGATGCGTGATGGCTTCATGGAAGTGGAAACACCGATGATGCATGCTATCCCTGGTGGTGCTGCTGCACGTCCATTCATCACTCACCATAATGCGCTTGATATAGATATTTATATGCGTATTGCACCAGAATTGTACCTAAAACGTTTAATCGTTGGTGGTATGGACCGCGTGTTCGAAATGAATCGTTGCTTCCGTAACGAAGGTATCGATAATCGTCATAATCCAGAATTTACTACTATTGAATCTTATCAAGCTTATGGCGATGTAGAGGATGCCATTCGCTTAACAGAAAATCTTGTGTCCTACTGTGCTCAAGAAGTACTTGGTACGCAAGAAATTACATACCAAGGTACAGAAATTAATTTGACTCCTCCTTGGAATCGTATCACAATGGCTGAAGGTGTAAAAAAATACACTGGTGAAGATTTTGATGCAGTCACAACTGTAGAAGAAGCTCGTGCTATTGCTGATCGCTTAAATGTAGAATACACAGAAAATGATGGTATTGGTAAAATCTTAAATCTTTGCTTTGAAGATTATGTAGAAGAAAACTTGATTCAGCCAACTATCGTATATGGTCATCCGAAAGAGATTTCTCCACTTGCTAAAGCAAGTCGTGAAAATCCATTGGCTACAGAACGTTTTGAAGCCTTCATCTATGGTCGTGAATTGGCAAATGGCTTCTCCGAGTTAAATGATCCAATCGATCAAAAACAACGTTTCTTGGATCAATTAAAAGAACGTGAAGCGGGCGACGATGAAGCTCATCGTATGGATGAGGACTTCGTTACAGCTCTTGAGTACGGCTTGCCTCCAACAGCTGGTTTAGGTGTTGGTATCGACCGTCTCGTTATGTTCTTAACAGACTCTGCATCCATCCGCGATGTATTGTTGTTCCCATTGATGAAACCAGAAGTGCATAAGCACGTTGAAACAGAAGCTGAAGAAGACGCAGCTGAATGATCTAAACTATAAAGGCTCCCTATTCTTTGAGTAGGGAGCCTTTTTTTTTATTAATAATTATTGACAGTGTATAAAAATGATTTTATACTAAGCTTGTGAAATGTGTTAAATACATAATATAAATGATAAAAAATCATTGATTGATGCTTATTTAGTTTTAATACCTATAAATAAGATAATGATATTAAATTTTATAGTAACATAACATTCCTTGTATAACCTTGACGTGATGGGTCAAGGCTCTCTAGCGTGAACCGAGATTTACGACTACAAGAGCTTATTTATGATGCTCTTGTAGTCGTTTTTTGTTTATCTAAATTTATATATCTAAAAGTTTAGGAGGTAAGTGCGATGAGTTCAATGGAGTATGAAAGAGCTAATTATCTTAATGGTTTTCTTGATCGATTTTTCAAGTTGACCAAACATGGAACATCAGTAAAAACTGAGTTCTTTGCAGGTATTACAATGTTTATTGCATCCGTGTATATACTGGCGGTAATACCAAATTTATTATCTGTATCAGGAATGCCTCATGCTAGTGCTGTAGCGGCTGTAATTTTAACAACTGCTTTTGCAACTATGCTTATTGGCTTAGTAGCCAATGTCCCCGTTATTGTAGCCCCTGGTCTTGGCCTTAGTGCGTTTTTTTCGTATACCATTTGTGGTGCTATGGGCCTTAGTTGGCAAACTGCACTCGGTGCCGTTTTTATTTCCGGTACAGTATTTGTTATTTTAACAGTTACCAAAGTTCTTAATAAAATTGTTGATGGTATTCCACAAGTACTGAAGACCTCTATTGGTGTAGGTATTGGTCTATTCGTTGCCTTCATTGGCTTTAAAAATGCTCACATTATCGTCCCTAATAATGCTACCTTTGTAACGTTAGGTAATATGCAAGATCCAGCAGTATTATTGACTTTGTTAGGCTTATTTATTACTAGTATTCTGCTAGCAAAACAAGTTAAAGGCGGTTTGCTCATTGGCATGGTGTTCACTACAATTGCAGCAATGGGGTTAGGTTTAACTAAGATGCCTGCTACAAGCGCGGATATCTTTAATTTGATACCACCGGTTCCGGTTGATACATTCGCTCAACTAGATGTAATGGGTGCTATTAAATATGGTATCTTTTCTATTATTTTCTCTATTACCATTGTAGATATGTTTGATAATATCGGTACATTAATTGGTGTAACGAGAAAAGCTAACTTGGTAGATAAAAATGGTAAGTTCGAAGGTTTGAACAAAGCGTTGCTATGTACATCTATTGGTGCCGCAGCAGGTGCTGTTGTAGGTACTTCTACAGTTACTTCTTATATTGAAAGTGCGGCAGCCGTTGCTGACGGTGGTCGTACAGGTCTTACGGCAGTAGTAACTGGTCTTTTATACTTGGTATCCTTGTTTTTTGCACCATTGTTCTTATTGGTGCCGGTACAAGCGACCGCGCCTGTACTGATTACTATTGGCGTATTTATGATGAGTGAAGTAACGCATATTGATTTTACTGATTTCACAGAAGCGTTGCCAGCTTTTTTAACAATTCTTCTTATGCCATTAACATTTAGTATTGCTCAAGGTTTATCCTTTGGATTTGTTTCTTATACATTAATTAAATTAGCTACAGGTCGTCGTCACGAAATTCATCCTATTATGTACATCATGACTGTAGCGTTCATTATTCACTTTGCTATTTAAATAGCATATACTATGAATCATATAGCATAGTCTATTAAAGAAAAATCTAGCGTATTATATGGGCGCAATACTTTAGAGTTCTGATTACGCGAGGAGGTTATATGAATTCGGCACTTATTTTAAAAGGAAATATCTTATATACACCTGATCCCTCGGCATTTGTATCCATTCAACAGGGTTATATTATTGCTGTAGACGGGGTGGTTGTTCATTGTGGTGAAAGTATTCCTACAGTTTATGCAGAATATGATGTTGTTGATTACGGAAATAATCTCATCATTCCTGGCTTTGTTGATACCCATGCACATGCACCACAATATTGTAATCGTGGACTTGGCATGGATAAGGAACTTTTACCATGGCTTGAAACCTATACATTTCCTGAAGAGGCAAAGTTTAGTGATCCAGATTATGCTCGCCTGGTATATGGTGCCTTTGTTCACGATTTATGGCGCAATGGTACGACGAGAAGTATTTTGTTTGGCACAATCCATAAAGACAGCACATTAGTGTTGATGGAGCTTTTACAAAAAGCAGGATTGTCAGCCTATGTAGGCAAGGTAAATATGGACCGAAACAGCCCAGAGTTTCTTATAGAGGAAACGAAACAGTCTTTGCTCGATACAAAGGCTTGGTTAGATGAGGCAGCTCAGTTTGATCCTTTGGTTAAACCTATCATTACACCTCGCTTTGTACCATCTTGTACGAGTGAACTCATGACAGGACTTGCTAAATTAGCGAAAGAATACAATGTCCCTGTTCAATCTCATTTGTCGGAAAATCACGGCGAAATTGATTGGGTCGCATCATTACATCCTGAGTCGTCAAACTATACAGATGTGTACTATGAACATCATTTGATGGGCACTGTGCCAACTGTAATGGCTCATTGCATTCATTTGAGTGGTGTAGAAATGGACCGCATGGCCGATACGCAGACTATGGTATCTCATTGTCCATATTCAAATGTAAATCTCTCTAGCGGAATTGCACCGATTCGTAAGTTGTTTGAACGGAATATACCAATTGGTTTAGGTTCCGACATTTCTGGTGGACATATTGTGTCGATGGCAAAGGTTCTTACCAACGCCATTGGACTATCGAAAATGAAATGGGCTGAAGTAGATCAAAATTATGCACCTCTCACCTTGAGTGAAACCTTCTATATGGCTACAAAGGGAGGGGGACAATTCTTTGGTCACGTTGGAAGCTTTGAAAATGGCTGTGAATTAGATGCTCTTATCATTGATGATACTTCATTATTCGATCCAAATGAACGTTCTTTGGAAGAACGATTAGAGCGGTGGTTATACGTAGGGGATGATCGTCATATCATTGAACGCTATGTGGCTGGTCGCGTAGTTCCGAGTCCAAAAGGATAAAGTTTATATTTTACAGAAAAGAATATCGATGTATTTAAAGCAGCTGGTTTGTATATCATTCAAACCAGCTGCTTTTTATTGTGTCTCATAGCTTGTGCTTGGAGCATGAGAAGAGTCTTTTAATATGAGTTTTATCCTTTTTTATAGCATTTTTTTTAATGCTCGTAATAGCAGTGATTTTGCTCATCAATTCACTTGGTGTATAATAAAAAAATGTACAAATTAAGAAAGTGGGGGTCTTAATGGATATATTAGGAGCAAGGCGCTCTATTGAACAAAAGCTACTAATGCAATCTGTTGCTTTGATGGCGCTTGTTGCGGTGAGCGGTACTGTAATGGGGATTGTGACAGGGTCTAGCGCAGTGTTGTTAGATGGGGTATTTTCCTTCGTTGATGTTGTTATTAAGATTATGATGCTTATGACAGCCAAGTTAGTTGCTAGAGAAACGAGTAAGCGATTCCAATTCGGTTTTTGGCAATTCGAACCTCTGGTGCTGGCCGTGGAAGGCTTTTTTATTCTTCTCATAGTAATTTATGCCTTATCTAGTGGGATTACAGATCTTTTGTCTGGTGGACGTCACGTAGACTTCGGACCAGCTATTTTCTATGCTATATTCTTTACTATTGCAGATACTGCTTACTATCTTTATGTACGTCGTATTAATAAAAGTTTACAGTCTAACTTGATTAAATTTGATAATGTAAGTTGGTATGTCGATGCTTTATTAGAAGCGGCTATCTTGATTAGTTTCATTGTGGCTACTATGCTAGAAAGTACTGAATATGCTAGATGGGCTACTTATATTGACCCTATTGTATTAATTATTTTAGCTGTACAGATGATACCGTCTGCATTTCGTATTATTGTGCCATCCATGAAACAAATATTGGGGTGGGCACCAACTTCATTGCATAATGAAGTGCAAGAAATTATGGATCGCTTTATGGAAAAGTATAATTTTAAAGATTATGTGACGAGTGTGCAAGTATACGGCAATACTCGAATTATTGAAATTGATATTTTAGTTCGTAAAAGCTTTCCCTATCAAACTATTGCTGAAATTGATGCTATTCGCAATGAAATTGACCAAGAAATTGGTGGTAACCCAACGGAAAAATGGGTAACCATTTCTTTTACAGGCACGCGTAAATGGATGGCAAAAGATTATTTGCTAGATGAAGAAGATGATGAATAATATAAATTATTAGTGTGAAGACTAGTATATAGCACATAATTTAATGATAAATACACCAATATATGGTATACTTAAACGTATTGAATATATTGTGCGTAACATAGTTGGAAAATGAGGTTTATAGTATGTTAGATTTAAAATTTGTCCGTGAAAATATTGATTTAGTGCAACAAAATTTAGATAATCGTCATACAAAAGGCGATCTGAAAACCTTTGTATCCGCTTATGATGAACGTCGTCAATTGATCGGTCAAGTAGAAGAATTAAAAGCGCTTCGCAATTCCGTAACAGAAGAAATTAGCAAATTAAAACGCAATAAAGAAAATGCTGATGAAAAAATCGGAGAAATGAAAAAAGTAGGCGATGAGATTGCTGAGCTTGATAACCGTATTCGCGAAGTGGAAACAAAATTGCGTGATGCGGCATTGATGTTGCCGAATATGTGTGATGCATCTGTTCCTGTAGGTGCTGATGAAGATGAAAATGTGGAGCAACGTAAATGGGGCGAACCACGTCAATTTGATTTTGATATACAGGCTCATTGGGATTTAGGTGAAAGCCTTGATATCCTTGATTTTAACCGTGCAGGTAAAATGAGTGGAGCTCGCTTTACTGTGTATAAGGGGTTAGGTGCTCGCTTGGAACGCGCCCTTATCAACTTCATGGTAGATCTTCATGTAGACAAACATGGCTATACTGAAATGATGACTCCATATATGGTAACTCGTGAAACTTTGACGGGTACTGGGCAATTGCCTAAATTTGCTGAAGATATGTATCATGTAGAGGATACGGAGTATTTCTTGATTCCGACCGCTGAGGTTACATTGACTAATTATCATGGTGGTGAAATTTTAAGCGAAGAAGAATTGCCTAAATACTATACTGCGTTCACCGCATGTTTCCGCGCCGAAGCAGGCTCTGCAGGTCGTGATACTCGTGGTCTTATTCGCCAACATCAATTCAATAAAGTTGAAATGGTTAAACTGGCTAAACCTGAAGATTCTTTCAAAGAATTAGAAACATTAACAGATAATGCAGAAGAAGTGTTACGTTTATTAGAATTGCCGTTCCGTGTTATCACTCTGTGCACAGGTGATATGGGCTTTGGTTCTGCTAAAACCTATGATGTAGAGGTGTGGATGCCTGCACAAGGTAAGTATCGAGAAATCTCTTCCTGCTCCAATATGACCGATTTCCAAGCCCGTCGTGCTAATATTAAATTCCGTCGTGGACCTAAAGGAAAACCGGAATTCGTTCATACATTAAATGGATCTGGCCTTGCAGTAGGTCGTACAGTAGCCGCTATCTTGGAAAACTATCAACAAGCTGATGGATCCGTTGTAATTCCAAAAGTTCTCGTGCCATACATGGGTGGCGTTGAAGTGATTTCACCGGCTAAATAAGAGGGGGGCATTTTATGAGATTCTTTATTGATACAGCAGAATTTGATGAGATTAAAGAGGCTTATGACTTTGGTTTTATTGATGGTGTAACTACAAATCCATCACTTATCGTGAAAGCTAAACGCGATCTGAAACAAGTTATTTCTGAAATTGCAAACCTTGTTGATGGACCTGTTAGTGCAGAGGTTATTTCCTCTGATGCTGAAGGCATGGTGGCGGAGGCACATGACCTTGTGAAATTAGGATCTAACGTGGTTATTAAAGTTCCTATGACTCCAGAAGGCCTTAAAGCTGTTGCTGTTTTGAGCAAAGAAGGCATTAAAACGAATGTGACTTTGATTTTTTCTGCAAACCAAGCCTTATTAGCTGCTCGTGCAGGTGCAAGTTATGTGAGTCCATTTGTTGGGCGCATTGATGATATCAGCATGGATGGCCTTATATTAATTCAAGATATTGCAGATATTTTCGCTATTCATGAAATTGAAACTGAAATTATTGCTGCTAGTGTGAGAACACCGTTGCATATTATTCAATGTGCTAAAGCAGGCGCTCATATTGCAACTGTTCCATTTAAAGTACTTATGCAAGCAATGCAACATCCGTTGACTGATGCAGGACTTGCAAAATTTATGGAAGATTGGAAACAAGCTAATCAATAAGTTAGAGGCTCTAGGTAAGAGTCATATCAATACATAGAGGACTTATAAGGAGGCCCATTATGGATCGTACATTATCTTTGGAATTTGCTCGTGTCGTTGAAGCCGCAGCTTTGCGTAGTGGTCGTTTGCTTGGCCGTGGGCAAAAGGATGCAGCCGATGGTCTTGCTGTAGATGCTATGCGTCAAGCGTTTGATTCTGTTCGCATTTCTGGTACTGTGGTTATCGGAGAAGGTGAAATTGATGAAGCTCCTATGCTTTATATCGGAGAACACGTAGGCGCTGGCGGACCAGAAGTAGATATCGCAGTTGATCCTATCGAAGGAACAAACTTGATTGCTAAAGGTCAAAATGGTGCTATTGCAGTTATGGCGATTGCAGAAAAAGGTGGCTTGTTACATGCACCAGATATGTACATGGAGAAACTTTGTGTTGGTCCTCGCGGTGCGGGTGCTATCGATATTACGAAATCTTTGACCGAAAATATCAAAAATGTAGCGGCTAAAATGGAACGTAATGTAGATGAAATCACGTTGGTTATGCTTGATCGTGAGCGTCATCAAGGCTTGATGAAAGAAGCTCGTGAAGTAGGGGCTCGCATTATGCTTATCTCTGATGGTGATGTTAATCCAGCTATGGAATGTTGTATCGAAGGTTCTGGGGTACACATGGTTGTAGGTACTGGTGGTGCACCTGAAGGTGTACTAGCGGCTGCAGCCTTGAAATGTGTAGGCGGCGATATGCAAGCTCGCTTAAAGCCAGAAACGGAAGAAGAAATTCGTCGTTGCCATGAAATGGGTATTGCCGATGTAAATCAAGTGCTCACATTAAATGATTTAGTTCGTACTGATGATGTTATCTTTGCGGCTACTGCCATTACACGTGGTAACTTATTAAATCCAATTCAATATTTTCCAGGTGGTGCGCGTACGCATACTATTGTAATGCGGTCTAAAACTGGTACGGTTCGCTTCCTTGATACCGTGCATATGGATCATAAACTTAAAACATTAAAAGCAAAATAAGAAGAAAGCCCTGAAATGTACTCAAAAATTGTACATCAGTTTTTGATGTATATTCAGGGCTTTTTTTTCTTTGTATTTTCTCTCATTCTCTTGATGAGATATATCGAAAAATAGTATAATAACATTTAGTATATGACGTTATAAATACAAGGCCTTGTAGCTTATACAAGATGAACGATATAAAGTGTAGGAGGAATTCTGTTGGAAAAGTTAATCATTCAAGGTGGCAATCGGTTGGAAGGACGTGTACGTGTTAGTAGTGCTAAAAATGCAGTGCTCCCTATTATTGCCGGTACTTTGCTAGCATCAACGCCTAGTAAATTGCTTGAAATTCCAAATTTAGAAGATGTAGGCACGATTTGCCAAGTTATCGAGTCTTTGGGGGTTAAAATCGCTCGTAATAATGCAGATGGTGAAATTGTTTTTGATGCTTCTACATTGACTGCTACGGAAGCTCCTTATGAACTTGTACGTAAAATGCGTGCATCCTTTCTTGTCATGGGTCCACTTTTGGCTCGTAAAGGGGAGGCTAAAATCTCAATGCCTGGCGGATGTGCTATCGGTGCACGTCCTATTGATCTTCACTTAAAAGCATTTGAAGCATTAGGTGCAAAAATTGAAATTACTGAAGATTATGTATATGCTCATGCTCCGGAAGGACTTAAAGGCACTCAAATTTATTTGGATTTTCCAAGTGTGGGGGCTACAGAGAATGTAATTATGGCTGCTTCTATGGCGGAAGGTAAAACTGTTATCGAAAATGCTGCAGAAGAACCTGAAATTGTTGATTTGGCTACATTCTTAAATGCTATGGGGGCTAATATTCGCGGAGCTGGTACAAATGTGATTCGTATTGAAGGTGTACCTCAATTAAACGGTGCTATTCATACAGTAATTCCTGACCGCATTGAAGCTGGTACATATTTAATCGCAGCTGCTATGGCAGGTGGTGATGTATTCGTGGAAAATGCATTGCCAGAACATCTAAAACCAGTAGTGGCTAAATTAAAGGAAGCTGGTGTAACAGTAGAGGAAGAAATCGACGGTATTCGCGTTATCAGTAGTGGTAAAGGCATTAAAGCTGTGGACATTAAAACATTGCCATACCCTGGATTTCCAACAGATATGCAAGCTCAATTTATGGCTCTTACTACGATTGCGGAAGGCACTAGTACAGTAACAGAAACTGTTTTTGAAAACCGATTTATGCATGTTGCTGAACTTCGTAAAATGGGAGCGCATATCGACATTGATAATCGTCAAGCTATTGTCGAAGGTATGCCAAGCTTACATGGGGCTATAGTAAATGCTACTGATTTGCGTGCTGGAGCGGCGCTTGTATGTGCTGCATTGACTGCGGAAGGTAGAACAGAAGTCGGTCGTTTACATCATATTGACCGAGGTTATGATGATTTTGTAGGTAAATTGCAAAGGTTAGGTGCTGATATTGTTCGGGTTGACGAATAAGAGTACACAGCCAAAACAAAATAAAAAGAAAAGAAGCCGGCGCTCTAAAGGGCCGGCTTTATACAACGAGCAACAGAACTTAGGTGTTGCAAAGGTTGAAAATTCGAAAGCGAGTACTACACGCAAACCATTGAGAAGGACAAAACGTAAGTCTACTAAGCTTTCAAATGGCGTGGCAAAACAAGCTAATCATTTAGCCTCCAATATGCGTGAGACCATGATTAAAGTTACAAAAATGCGCCGTGCTGAACGACGTAGTCGTGAGACTGTAGCAATTGCTAAAACAACGCCAGCCATGACATTAAAACGTTTAGTTCGACCTGAGCAAGTCGGGAATTTAATGAGTCGTTTAAATCGATCTTTAAACTTTGATTTGGGAATTGATTTAGGTACTGCAAATATCCTCATTTTTGCGAAGGGCAAGGGGTTAGTATTAGACGAACCTGCGTATATCGCACGGGATGATAAAACCGGTGATATTCTTGCCTTAGGTGAAGCTGCACGTTCTATGGTAGGTCGGACTCCAAAAGGGATTTCCGTCATTCGTCCAGTTCAAGCCGGCGTTATTGCAGATTATGATATGACAGAATTCATGTTAAAGTACTTTATTCGCTCCGTTGTACCTGCTTCTAGATTGATGAAGACGCGTATTATCGTATGTGTTCCGTCTGGAATTACACCAGTTGAAAAACGCGCTATTTTGGAAGCTTTACTCAGAACTGGTGCTAAAAAGACTGTTCTCATTGAAGAACCGCTAGCTGCGGCTATGGGGACTGGCCTCAATGATGCTAAACATGTAGGGGCGATGGTTGTCGATGTTGGTGGTGGTACCACGGATATTGCCGTTCTTTGTGATACGGGCGTCGTTGTAAGTGAATCGCTTCGCATTGGAGGAGATTCTTTTAACGAATCTATTATTCGTTACATTCGTCGTAAGAAGCGCCTCGTTATTGGTTCCCTAACAGCAGAGAAAATTAAAATTTCTGTAGGGACTGTGGATCGCCGTGCAAAGGAGCGCACGATTGAGGTACGGGGACGAGATGCAAGTTCTGGATTACCAAAGATGGTTGCTGTGAATTCTTTAGAGATTCAACGTGCTTTAGAGGCACAAGTAATGAATATTTTAGAAGGTGTTAAGTCCATTCTGGAAAAAACCCCACCTGAACTTGTGGCTGCTATCAACGATCATGGTATTATTCTTACTGGTGGCGGTGCGCTTATCGATGGATTAGATCGTGTTATTACGCGCTCCATAGGGATTGCTGCATACCTTGTAGAATCTCCAAGATACGCAGTAATTAAAGGTGTTGCAAAGGCTCTAGATGAAATGTCACAGCTTCGTGATACATTAGACGAGTTACAATAATATAGTTACAATAATATATCATGATGATGTAAGCTTAAATTGACGAGGTTATAGTCTACAGTTATTCTATTTTATGTATGGGGTATCTTTAGACTGTAACCTCGTTTTTCGTTTATTATTTTGAATTTTTCATCTTTATGCTGTATACTATAGTAAAAGTATATTGTGTAAAATTGATGTAACAATATAAGACCAATAATATGGTTTGTAGCTATAGAGGAATTAAATATGAAACGTTATCTGTATATGACTTTTGCTGTTTTAGGTCTACTAGGCAGTACCGTTCCTTATGCTGAGGCAGGTAATTTAACAGGAGTACGCGTATCTAATCATGAAGGCACAAGCCGAATTGTTTTAGATGTATCTGAAATGCCTGTATCTTGGACTCGATCTTATAATGAAGAAACACATGCCCTTACGCTTAATTTAGGGGGCACTACAAATGGTTTAACTGGACCTATATCGCAAAATGACAAAAAAACCGGAGTGCTTAAAGGCATTGGTTTACAGCCGGTTAATGGGGGCTTACAAGTAACCCTAACCGCAAATAAAGATGTACAACATCATGAATTTGCATTAGCTAAGCCATCGCGTATAGTGGTAGATTTATTTTCTGGTTATGCGCAACAGACCACAAAAGATGTAAATAAATCTGTAAGATATAGCAAAATCAATAACACTGTAGCGGAAGGGAAAATTCAAGCCTTTGCATTGACCGTAGATAATGACTCTCCTATGGCGGTGGCGCATGTTCCAGAAGGTAAAACATTATTTTCTGTCTCTCAAGCTCATACGGTTTTGATTGGGGCGAAGGTAAAAGGTGGCAGTTTTGAACGACCTTATTCAGTAGCTGGTGATGGAGCTATTGATTTAGAACGCATTTCTAATCGTGGCACTTTGCGATATACACCAAATCGAGGATATTTTATCGAAGAGAAAAAACCTTTGCTTCAAGCTAAAACACAAAAGGAAAGTTTTGTGATTACCTCTATTGATACGGCTCGCAAAGAGAATGCTATGACCTTATATACATCAGCATATGGTTCATCTACAAAGACCAATGACTATGGTTATGAAGTGACTGTAGCTAATGGCAAGGTGATTAGTAAACAAAAGGGAAACTCCAAGATTGGAGAGAACCAATATGTATTATCTGGTCACGGTGAATCTAGTGATGCTTTACGTAAGTTAAAAGTAGGGACACCTATTACAATTCAAAATAGGGAAGAACTTGCTCAAGTCAGCACTACCGGTGGAGCTAGTTTAGACGTGGGAACTATGGTGATGAAGAATGGTCGCTATGTGGGCGCTGATGCATCTAATAACAAAGCTCGTAGCTTTATTGGTGCCACGAAGGAACATGATTTAGTTGTATTAACAGTTGATAAATCAGAGCTTCAATCTGTAGGGATTACTCAAAAAGAAGGAGCTCAGTTATTGTCTAAATTAGGCGTTGTTGATGGAGCTGAATTATCAAATCAAGGTAGTATTGATTTAGTTATCAATGATGATTATGTACATAAATCCTCTTCTAGGCCTATAAGCTATGAGGATATTGTAATTATAAAATGAATTCGTTGCATACAATTTTGTTTGAAATATTACTAATAATTTAGTATACTATACATACATAACTAATTTTGTAAAAGGAGGGATCGTTATGAAAAGAGTAGCGTTAGCTTTAGCTGCATTAGGCATTTTAAGTGTTAGCTCTGTAATGGCGGCCCCTGTATCATACCAAAGTGTATTAACAGGTAAAGTTGCTTCTACAGTTTCTGTTGGTACTTCTGTAACAGAAGGCCAAACATTGGTGACTGTAGAGACATTGGCTGGTCCTATGGCTGCTGCTAAATCTACTGTAACTGGTACTGTAACGGCGGTTAATGTTACAGTGGGTTCAGACGTTTCTCGTGATCAAATCGTTGTCACTGTAGAAAGTAAATAAAGGAGAGAAGGAATGAAGTTTTCTCATTCTTGGCGTCGGTATAGAAAAGCGATACTGGCGCTTTTCTTCTGTACTTCACTTACAACTGCACAGGCTATTGATTTTATGCCTGTCAATGATGTAACAACAGGTATGGAAGGTATTGCAAAAACTGTAATCGTAGGGGATACTATTTCCACCTTTGATGTAAAGGTATTGGGTGTCATGAAGGATAAGGGACCATCTGGTCATCTTATTTTAGCCAAGTTTTCCGGACCCGTTATGGATCAAACTGGTGGCATTGCGCATGGTATGAGTGGTAGCCCTGTATATATAAATGGTAAACTTGTTGGGGCTGTTGCTTATGGCTGGGGGTTTGCGGATGGTACGATAGGTATGATTACTCCTATTGAGGATATGGTCAAACTATGGAATATACCATATGAGAAAAACTTATCTAAACCTTGGGATGATACACAATTGATTCCTTTAGGTACTCCACTTATGGCGTATGGCTTCGATGCGGCATCAATGGATTACTTTAAATCCAAGCTACCACAATATAAATATGAAACATATGATACCGCAAGTGCTAGTGGTGATGAAATTGCAAAACCACTAGAGGCTGGTGGCTCTGTAGCTGCTTTGTTAGTTGATGGTGACCTCAAATTGGGCGCTATTGGTACTGTGACTCATGTAGATGGTGAAAAGGTTGTTGCTTTTGGTCATCCATTCTTAAAACATGGTTCATCTAATTACTTCATGCACAATGCAAGTATCTTTACCGTTGTAAAAAGCTATAATGCTGCTTTTAAACTTGGCTCCATGGGGAAAGAAATAGGCTCAGTTACTGAAGATAGAGGCGCAGGCATTGCTGGTGTATCTGGCGTGATTTCTCCTGGTATTCCATTGCGATTCCATTTAAAGGATATTGATATGGGACGTGATAGAACTAGTTCCGTTAAGGTTATTGAAGATGGTGAAATGACACCAACTTTAGCAGCTACAGCCTTATACAATATGTTGAATAAAACATTGGATCGCAGTGGTTCTGGTACGGCTACAATTTCTTATACTATTACGCCAAAAGGGAAAGAACATAAGCCATTAACGCGGACAAATATGTTCTACAGCTCTGATTCCATTAGCGAAAAAGCAGTTGATGAATTTTATAATGTCATTGATGTTCTTATGAACAATCGATTCATCAACTATGAAATTTCGGATATTTCGGTTGAAACAAACGTAACGCAAGATAAGAAAACAGCCAAGCTTATAGATGCTTCTGCTTCGTCTACTGTAGTTTCTCCTGGGGATACTATCGTAGTAGATGTAACATTAGAACCGTTCCGTGGCGAAAAGGTTATTAAACAAATCTTCTTTAAGGTCCCAGAAGATCAAGCTATTGGTAAATATACCTTAGAAGTACGTGGCGGTGGTGAGATTCCATTGCCATACGTATTGGAAAAACAAAAGTATAATTTAACAGACGAAATTTTACGCCGTTTGAAAGTTCATAAAGATTTTGATGAGCTTTATGATGAAATTCAAAAGACTGATACAAATAATCAAATCGTTGTTGAATTTTTGGAAGATGGCATTAGCTTAGTTGATGAAGATGGCTCTCAATCTGTTAAAAAGGCTAAACTTAAAGATGTGGAATCAAAACCTATGCCTGGGGATGTAAAGAAAAAAACAGGTCAAGAAGATTTGAGTTCTAGTAAGGATGATGAAAAGAAACCTGAAAAGACTGCCGTTGATACTGAGTACATCGTGCAAGGTGATGGTCAATTTACGATTCATGTAATGAAGCCCGCTGATCGTGATAAAGAATTAGCAAAACGTGTCAAAGAAGCGAAACATCAGATTAAGATGGAGCGCAAGTTAGAATTGGAAGATCAATCTAAAAAAGATAAAACGGATAAAGCTGAGTCTAAAAAGGACCCTAAAAAAGAGTCGAAAGAAACTAATAAAAAAGATGAGGCTAATGCTGGTGGAACAAATACACCTGAATAAGTTGAAACTGTAAGGGAAAGGGAGACACTGTTGAGTTGGCTAGAATCGATAGGTCGAGTCGTCATAAACGGCCTATCACAGATGGGTAGTGCTACATTATTAGTGTGGCAAACAATAAAACAATTAAAAATGATTAATCTGTGGCATGTATTTCAGCAGATGGCTCACCTAGGGGTAGACTCTTTGCCTATTATTAGCTTAACTTTGCTCTTTGCTGGTGCCGTTATGACTTTACAGATTACAGATGTACTCATTACCTATGGTGCTCAAAGTACAGTAGGTGGCCTTATGGCTGTAGCTATGGGCCGTGAATTGGGCCCTATCTTAGTTGGTGTAGTATTAGCCGGCCGTGTTGGCGCAGCTATCACGGCTGAAATTGGTACAATGAAGGTAACAGAACAAATTGATGCCCTACGTGTTATGGCTGTTGACCCTGTTGGTTACCTCGTGGTACCACGTGTAGTAGCGTGTATGATTATGGTGCCGATTTTGGCATTTTATGGTGTTGTTATCGGCATTGCCGGTGGTTACTTTGTAGCTACTGTTATCAAGGGTTTGGCGCCTAGTACATATTTAGACTCTATTCAAATGTTTTCTACCATTTCAGACTTCACTTTAGGTCTTATAAAGTCTAGTGTGTTTGGTGCTGTCATTGCATTGGTAGGTGCTTATAAGGGCATGGAAACTAAAATGGGCGCAGAAGCTGTGGGTTTTTCCACTACTAGTTCTGTAGTAACTAGTATTATTTTAGTATTTGTATTAAATTACTTTTTATCTACATTGTTATTTTAGTAGATATTTTTAGAGGGATTTATGATTGAACTGCGCAATGTTGTAGTTGCCTATGAGTCACGTGTGATTTTAGACTCTGTTAATCTCACTATTAATGATGGGGAGACGTTAGTTATATTAGGTGGCAGTGGTAGTGGTAAAAGTACACTGCTTCGCTTATTAATAGGTTTACAACGTCCTACATCAGGGCAGATTATCGTAGATGGCACAGATATAACTACATTATCTGAAGATGAATTTAATACAGTACGAAGAAAGATGGGGATGGTATTCCAATATTCAGCTTTGTTTGATTCTATGTCGGTAGGTGAAAACGTAGCTTTTGGTTTGCGTCAACATACGAAGTTAAAGGATGATGAAATCAAACGCATTGTGGCAGAAAGACTTGATTGGGTTGGTTTAAAGGGATATGAGTCGTATATGCCTAATGAGTTATCTGGTGGTATGAAAAAGCGGGTTAGCTTAGCTCGTGCTATAGCACTAGATCCGAGTTTAATTCTTTATGATGAACCTTCATCAGGGTTAGATCCTATTACATCAGGTACGATTAGTATGCTAATTAAGGGGATGCAGAATCGGCTTGGTTGTACTTCTATCGTGGTAACACATGATATGCAGTCAGCATTTTATGTTGCTGACCGCATAGCTTTACTCGATCAGGGGCATTTTGTAGAAATTTCTGATACAATAGATTTTAAGAATTCTACAAATAAGAAGGTACAACAATTTATTCATGGTGAAGCAGAGCCGATTAACGAATCTGCGATGGGAGATATATAATGAAGTGGACGACGGAGGCCAAGGTAGGGGCTTTTACGATAATAGGTATAGTTCTATTTATTGCAGGCATACTATTTGTAGGTCGTATCGATATTTGGGCTAAACCGCAAATGACAATTACAGGTGATTTCACTCAAGTAAATGGCCTAAAAAATGGGAATCAGGTTAAATTTTCCGGCGTGGCCATCGGGACTGTTTCTGATATTGAAATCACACCGCGTGGCGTTGTGGTTAAGATGAAGCTTGATGAAAAAACGCAGATTCCAAGCGACTCGATGTTTTCCCTGGGGTCAGATGGTTTTTTAGGTGATAAATTTATTCAAATTTCACCAGGACAGTCTAAAGTATATTTACAGGATGGTGACTCCGTTAAAGGTGAAGGTGTTGATGCTGTAGATAAGGCCATGCAGAGTGCGCAAAAGTTAATGGATGGCACTGAGAAGATGCTACAGTCTATTAATAGTATTATTGGTGATCCTGCAACTCAAAGTGCACTTAAATATTCCTTGCAATCTACAGCGGTGATGGCTGATAATGCGGTAGCTATTACACAAAATATGGCGGATGTAACGGCTCAACTAAATCAAGCAGCACAGCAATTTAATGCTGATGGTAATGCAGGCAATGATATGCGTGCTATTTTAACTAATTTAAAACAAACTACTGATCGTGTAGATAATATGGCTCGTACCATGGAATCAACTGTAATAGATCCTAAGGCACAAGAAAATATTAAAGAGACTTTACATAATACGGCACAGATTTCAGCTCGCATCAATAAACTGATGGGCGGAAAGGCGTACCAAACGGATGTAAATGGAAATAGTGTAGAGGTTGGTATGACTGAAAAAAAGTCATTTACCAAGATTGAACCATCTGTAGATTTGTTGTATAACACAACGGATAATGAATTCCGTGTTAATGGTAGAGTACGTGCCTTTAACAATAAAGGGCTGGCTGAAATTGGCCTTTCTAATATGGGTGATGATACTACTTTTGATCTGAATGCAGGTCGATTTATTAGTTCTAAATGGTTGGTGCGTGGTGGTATTTTTGAAAGTGAATTGGGTCTCGGGGTGGATTATAACCTCCGTGGTCCTGTGTCCTTATCAGCCGCGCTATATGACCTTAATCATCGTAAATATCGTATTCGTAGTGATATACGTTTGCATAAAGATACCTATGGCGTTATTCAAATGACCAGACCGTTCAGTTCTACGAATGGAGGTACCTATTTCGGTATTAAACAAGTATTCTAATGACTAACACATTTACTCTATATGAGTATGGAGGTACATATTATGAATAAAAAGGTTCTTTCCTTAGGTGTAATGCTTTCTTTAGTTACTACTGGTGCATTCGCCGCTGATGTAGTAACTACATCCGTTAACAACGGAGACCAATTAAGCAAATATCAAAAAGAAGCTATTCAATTAACACAAAAGCAATTAGCAGAAAAATCTGTTTTAGATAGTAAAACCTATGAACGTACATTAGCTTTAAACGAAGCCCGTACGGTTGATTTAGCGTTAGCTAATAATCGTACAGCTAAGCAAACTAAATGGGGTTATGAAGCTGCCAAATCTGCAGTAAGCCAAGTAGCAGCTGGTAAGAATCCAAGTGTTAGTTATGGTTGGAGTGCTCAAAAAACGGGCGGTGACACAGGTAGTGGCAAATCTGGTAGTCATAACTTCTCCATTAGTGCGCCTGTATTCAATCCACAACTTGATGCGAGCATTGATTCTGCACGTTATACTCGTGAAGGTACTGGTGCTAGCTATGAAGAGGCTTTACAACAAGCAAAATATGATGCTCTTAACGGTTATTATACATTGATTATGAGCCGCAATATGGTAGATGTAGCACAACAAGCTGTTAAAGATTATCAAGGTCATGTAACCAATGTAGAGGCACAGTATAATGTTGGTTTAGTGGCGAGCTCTGATGTATTGGCCGCTAAAACAAATCTTGATGATTCTCAAACATCTCTTGTAAAAGCGCAAAATGCTGCAAATTTAGCAGAGGCGAACTTAAATCAAGTTATTGCATACCCTGCACAAACAGCTATCACTACAGCAGAGCGTGATTTACAATATAAACCATATAATGTAACCTTGGAGCAAGCGAAAGCATATGCTATGCTTCATCGTTCCGCTCTTGTTAAATCGGCTCTTGATGTAAAATCTGCAGAAGAAGCTGTAAAATCTGCTAAGGCGGGTTATTTGCCGACTGTAGCTGTAAAAGCTGGTCGTGGCTATGGTGATCAAGATGGATACTTTGGTACAAGCACAAAGTCCTGGAGTGTTGGTGCTAGTGCTACTTGGAACTTATGGGATGGTGGTGCAACACAAAATGCTATTAAAAAAGCAAATGCACAACTTGAACAAGCAAAAGAAGCTAATTTGGCAACTGTTGATGCTGTATTGTTAGCCGTACAAAAAGCATACTTGAATTTACGATCTGCAGAACAAACAATTCAAAGTACACAAACTGCAGTCGCACAAGGTCAAGAAAGTTTCCGTATTGCTACGCTTCGTTACCGTGCAGGTGTTGGTACGAACCTTGATGTACTTGATGCAGAAACTAAGTTGACAACAGCTCGTAATAACTATGTAGAAGCTCTTTACAATTACAATATTAGCATTGCGGCTCTTGAACAATTAACAGGCGTTCCATTGTCTACATCTGTAGGTCAAGGTGCTGAAGTTATCGCTAATAGTGGCGCTGTTGAACAATTGGCAAAACTAGGCGGCAATCAATAATATGATCCTTAAAAAGACGACTTCGGTCGTCTTTTTTCTTGTAGTGGGCATTATAGATAATGTGTGTTATTGATATGTTTTATAAAATTTACCCTGAAAATACTATAGTTATTACTGTGTCTGTGGTAAGATTAGTATATATATTTATATTATTCATAATGTGTATGGGAGTATCATTATGACCCGTAAAAAGTGGCTCCTTATCGGTGCAGCGATTTTAGGTTTATCTGGTATTGTTGGCGCCAGCATCAATCCTATGGCTCAAACTTACATAGCACCTATAGTTAAAGAACAACTAAATAATGTCATAAACGGATCTATAGACTATGATTCTCTCCGAATTAATTGGAATGGTGATGTTGTTCTAACAGATGTAACTATCAAAGATAGAGATAGACATTTAGTTGGAACTGCTCAAGAGGTAGCTGTAGGAGTTAAACTATCTTCTTTACCGAATATTATTGGTGGCAACACATCAGGGGCTACGGCTATTTCAAGTGTAATCGTTGAGGCTCCAGACTTTCATATATGGCAATTAGCTGATGGGTCGTGGAGTATAACTAAGTTAGTAAAACCATCCGATCCAAATAGGTCGGGTACTTTTGATGGTTCTGTGACTATTAATGATGGTCGCGTAGCTCTACGTACTAAAGATGGAATAAAGAGAAATGTAGAAAATCTTGATGGGACGATGGTGCTTAATATGAGTGGCATGTCTAAAGGCGCCTTTACTGCTGATGTAGACGGTTCCGCAATTACCATGAATGGCAAAATTGATATGAACAATGTATCTAATTTTGATCTCTTTGTACAAGTTGATGAAATTGATACTGCTGGTATTATGAGTTTTGTTCCACTTCGTAAGGAATTATCTGTAACGAGTGGTAAATTACAAGATGTACATTTGAATCTTAAAAGTGAAGATGGCAAATACATCATGAGTGGTAATGTAGGCTTTAAAGGCTTAACAGGCACTTATAAACGGGGTAATACAATTTATAATATTACCGATGGCACGGGGCGTATTATGCTTAATAATGATCAAATCGTTATTAGTCGTAGTTCTTGGCGGGTAAATGATCAAGTAGCAAAGATCAATGGATTAGTTACACTGGGTAAAGAGGAAGAGTATTTAAATCTTAATGTTGTGGCCGATAAAGTAGCTTTAGAAGCGATAACAGATGTCGGTGTTACTGGCATTGTAGGTGGACGTGCACATATTGGTGGTACGACAGTAGCCCCTCGTGTAGATGCAACGATTGCTAGTGATGGTATTTCTTATAAAGGTTACTATATTGATCGTTTACAAGGGAATATCGTATATGATAACGGTTTAGTTCGTACTGATGATGCGCGCCTGTCTATAGGTGAAGGTAGCGCAAAGGTTAAGGGTCAATATGTAGCTGATACAGGGGATTTTGATGCTATTATAAATACTCAAGATTTACCTTTAGGCACTTTCACAAAAGATATGACCACACCGATTACAGGCAATATCGATGGTGAGATTCGTATTTTAGGAAAAAATAATCAAGTTACAGATGCCGTAGGCGCTGTTGAAGGTCGCCAAATAGGTATTCACGGTGTTGTGGTTGATACTGTAAAAGCTAACTTTACGCATGCTGATAATCGTACAAATATAACCGTTGTAGGTACTATGGGGGATGGGACGCTTAGCGGGTATGGCTATATCCAGAATGGTAACGTAGATGCCACTATTTCAGGTAATGCATTGCCGTTGACCGCATTAAGTCCTATTATTGGTCAAGATGTTGATGGCACCTTAAATACTTCTTTTGCGATAAAAGGCATAGTAGATAATCCAAATGTAACGGGCACTGTATGGGGTCAAGAGGTACATTATAAAGGGGCTCGATTCAATAATATCCATGGTGATATTAAGCTAGATAACCATATTCTCACTATTATCAACGGACATATTGGTGATGGCGATGGGGGCTATGATGTTAATGGTTGGTATAATCTTGATACGGATGCGTTAGATTTAAATGCTAGGGCTCGGGCTGCTCGTATTGAAAATGTGATTCGTACTGTTACAGATGTTCCTATTACGGGTTGGTTTGAAACGGACAATCATATTACAGGAACGGCTGCAAATCCGATTATAGAAGGTCGTGCTCATTTGTGGGATGGTTCTGCTTATGGAAAACTCGTGACCAATGCATTTGCAAAATATAACTATCAGAATGATACATTAGAGCTTTATAGATTTGATATTGAAGGTTATGGTGCAACTATCACAGGTGGAGGTACAGTATCTAAAGAAGTAATTAATGTTGATTTTGAAGGTAAAAATATTGATATGGGCAGATTGCTCATTAATACGGGTTACAAAGTTGATGGGTTGGTATCTGGTCGAGGGCAAATTACTGGATCTATGGATAACCCTCAATTCAATGGCTATATTTCATCTGATGCCTTATCAGTTAATGGAGAATTATTGAACGATATTCATGGTCGTGTTTATGCAGATAAATCGGTTGTAAATGTACAAGATTTCACCTTTGCTGAAGCCGATGGTGGTCGCTATGCTGTTAAAGGTGGTATGAAGTTTGATGACAGTAGACAACTATTTGGTGTATTAGATGTTACTAATGGTAGCGTAAAGAATTTGCTAACCTTGCTAGACCGGTCCAACGAACATATTGATGGTAAATTAAATGGTTCTGTTGAAATTGGAGGTACACGCGACAATCCAAGTGTTAATGTAACAGGCAAGATTAATGATGTAAGTATTGATGAAAAAATTGTTGGTGATGCAACTATCAATGCAAGTTTTGCTAATCGTAAATTCAAAGTTACAACTTTGAAACTACCTGTTGGGGATGGTCTTATTGCAATAGGCGGTACGATGGATCTTGATGGTCAAGCAGATTTACAGGTTGCATTAAAGGATGTTGATATAGTACCGTTCTTGCCACTTATGGGTAAGGATATTCAAGCTACTGGTTGGGTGACTGGTGTTGTGAATATCACTGGAGAAACTAAGAATCCTAAAGTAGAATTATCCAGTGCTATAGAGTCGGGGGCCTTTAATGGTGTTGGTATTGATGAAGGTTTTGTATTGGCTACAATGCAAGATCAAGTTATTCAGATTCAACGAATTCAAGGTGCCAAAAGTGGGTATAAGCTAAGTGTCTATGGTAAGATTCCATTAGCGGCAATCTTTACATCTGGGTATATTCCAGCAAATGATAGCAAATCTATGGATGTAACTATTGATTTTAACGAAGCCAATATGGCTGTTATCCCTCTTCTTACAACTAGTGTTAAGGAGGCAACAGGTCCGTTAAAAGGCACGGTTCACATTACAGGCACTATTGATCAGCCTGAAGCATATGGTACTGTATCGGTACGTAATGGTACGATGAAATTGGCAAGTGTAGAAAATCAAATTACTGGTATTGATGGTGACTTAATTTTCTCTGGTCAACAAGGTGATTTCCAATCCCGTATTAATATGGGCAAAGGCTCAGCTGGTTTGGCTGCTAAAGTAAATTGGTCTGGACATACTCTTACTAATTACAAGGCGGCAGTTCAGCTAGAAGACTTAGAGGTTCGCAGTGAATATGTAAGAGGACCGTTGAATGGTGAACTTTATATTGCTGACCGAGATGGATTGCCGACCCTTATTGGTACTTTAAATCTTGAAAAGATTCAATTCAAAATTCCTCTTTCCTTACAATCTAGTGAAAGTACCAAAGATATGGGGGTGGATGTTACTGTTCATGCGGGTAAAGGTGTACGCTTATATGATCGCACCTTATACAACATGTTTATCAGTGGCGATGTTCATTTTGGTGGATCCTTACAAAATCCAACTGCTAGTGGTCAATTCGATGTTAGAAATGGCACGTTTAAGTATTTGAGCCATGTATTTAATATTACAAAAGGGAATGCCCATTTCGTAGGTGGCTCTTATTTACCAAACTTACAATTAGAGGCTGAAACAAATGTAAGTAATTACACTATTATGCTTGGCGTAAAAGGGACAGTGGATCATATGGACTTATCATTGTCCTCTAATCCTACATTGTCTAGAAAGCAAATCATTTCCATGTTGACCTTCGGCCGCGGTGCAGATTCAAATAGTAGTACTTTGACAAATGAAGATGTGAATGCTGTGGCTACAGCAGGGCTTCAAATGTTTGCTTTTGGCTATGTACAAGATGCATTACAAAATACACTTGGGTTAGACCGCATCAATATTACAACAGGGTCAATTGATCCCGATGAGCCAACCAATAGGGATACGGCAAGTAATTATAATATTGAAATCGGTAAATATGTATTACCGAGAGTCATGTTGACTTATTCTCAAGGCATTAATAACAAACAAAATAAATATGGTATAGAATATTCTGTTAAACGAAACCTTAAGTTCACGGGATGGCATACATCAAAAGGGAACAATTATATAGGTGGTCGTTGGACACGTAGCTTTTAAGAGTGTGGCTAGAATGTGTAAACCCCTTAGGTATGCACATTCTAGTCATATTAATTTCATAAAATTTGTTTAATATAGTACTCATTCCAAGCAATTTATGCTATAATGATAAAGATTTATTAGTCTTTATAAATAAGATGTAAACTCTTTATGGGGATGAGTTCTAGGAGGAATTTATGTTTAAACCAAAAGCTTATAAAAGTATGCTTGCAGCGTCCGTGTTGACCGCTGTCATGGGGACAGGCAGTGTATTTGCTGCTGAGGTACAAGCTGGCTATACTCCAGATTTAAATAGCACAACAACGACTAATGCTGCTAAAGCAAATGATGCAGCTATTACACAAGCTGTTTATAATGCTGATGCAACTACTACAACTATACAAGATGAAACTGATGCGGCTATCTTAGCTGCTCGTGGTGATACGACTATATCTAGTGACGGCACTGTAGTAAAAGGTTCTGATGGAACTGTTACAGTAAATAATGCTGCTTTAAAAACTGATGATAAACAAGTAAAAATGGTATCTAAAACTACTGGTGGTACTGACCTTGATAAGGCTGCTGAAAATGGCCAAACTCAAGCTGTTACAACAGTAGAAGCACAATATGTCACATCTGCTAGTGCAGAATCTGTTAATCCATACGTAGGTAAATTGATTACCGGTTTATCTATATCTGGCGTTACAGCTGAACAACAAGCAAATTTATTGCCGATTTTAACTGAAAAAGTTGGCGATGCTGTATCTGTTGATGGCGTATTTAAAGATGTAACTAATCTTGGTAATACTGGTTACTTCTCTGAAGTAAATCCTGTATTTACTTCAGTGCCTGAAGGCGTAAAATTGGACTTTGCCGTAACAGTAAATCCAATTACTACTGGGGTTTCTTTTGAAGGTAATACTGTATATTCTTCCGAAGTATTGACTAAGTTCATGGACATTCAACCAGGTCAAGTTCTTAACTCTGTATCCGTAGGTCAAAAAGTTCAAGGTATTAATGCTGCATATGCTCGTGATGGCTATATGTTAGCGCACGTTGATGGTATCCGTGTAGATGACCAAGGCGTACTTCATATACACATTGTTGAAGGTATTGTAGAAGATATCATTCCAGCAGGTAACAAGAAAACTCGCGATAAAGTTATTACTCGTGAATTTGTTCAAAAGAAAGGAAAACCTTTCAATAAATTCTTGGTACGTCGTTCTGTAGAACGCGTATACAACTTAGGCTTTTTTGATGACGTAAACGTTCGTATGTTGCCAGGTGAACAAGATCCAAATAATGTAATTATTGAAATCGACGTATTGGAACATAAGACAGGTACCATTACATTAGGTGCTGGGTACTCTAAATCTGATGGATTGATGGGGATCGTTGAGTTTGGTGAAGATAACTTCCGTGGTACTGGCGATAAATTTAAAGTTCACTGGGAAATCGGTGGTAAGAAAAAATATAAGAACTACCAAATCTCCTACTTGAAACCTTGGATCGATAGCAAAGGTACATCCCTTGGTTTCTCCTTCTTCAACCGCGAAGATGAATATACAGATTACAATGAAGATGGTAATGAAGTAGCAGAATACAATAAGAAATCTCGTGGTTTCAATATTTCCTTCGGCCGTCAAACTGGGGAATATACTCGTGATTACTTGACATTAGAATCCCGTAAAGATTCTTATAAATGGGATGATGATGATAGCTCTGGCTTCCGTTATGATAAAAATGCGGGTAAAGGTACAAACTGGGATAATGGTTCCTATAACTTCGCATCTGACAACTATGTAAAAAATAACTTCGGTCGCATTAACTCCGTAACATGGCAAAAAGTATACGATTCCCGTGATAATATCTATGAACCAACTCGTGGTCGTCGTATTTCCTATACTACACAATGGGCTGGCCATGGCTTGGGCGGTGACTTTGACTTCTATAAATTCACAGCTGAAACTCGTATGTACAAGAAATTGGGCGCTAAGAATGTATTGGCATTCCGTGCACGTGCTGGTTTCATCCAAGGTGATGCTCCTTATAGCCAATTGTTCACGTTGGGCGGGGCTGATTCCTTACGTGGTTATGAAGATGATCAATTCCGTGGTAAAAAGATGTACAATGCTACATTGGAATTCCGTTTCCCAATTGTTAAGAAAGTTAGCGGTGTGTTATTCGGTGATATTGGTGATGCATGGGATGCACCAAATGTTACATGGTATAACAGCAAAAAATCCTTTAACTATGGCGTTGGTGCTGGTGTTCGTATTACAACACCAATTGGCCCTGTTAAACTTGACTATGGTGTGGGTAAACACAAAAATAAATTCCACTTCAGCTTCGGTACACAATTCTAATATAGTAAATGTATATGGTGAAGGCCTCTTTTTAAAGAGGCTTTCACCAATATCTCTATATGGCATCCTTTGATGCAGTGATTTAAAGAAATGAGGGCACTCTATTATGATGCGAATGATGAACAACAAGGCGAATGTAAAGATTTTTTCCATCGTCATTGCTGCTATTTTTATTGTTGGTATTGGTGCGTTAGCTTATACGCAAATGGCTTCGCCTAGTAGTAATAGTGGGACTAGTACTATTGGGGTTATCGATACATCTCGTATGTTGTCTCAAGATAATCCAATTTATATCTCTGCAGCTCAAGAATATATGAGCTATCAAAGCCAATTACAACAAGAAACGCAAGCTAAAATTGATGCAGCACAAGATGATGCTACTAAACAAAAAATTGCTGAAGAAGCTCGTCAAAACCTAGCTAAAAAAGATCAAGAAATTGCTAAATCCGTTCAAGATAAAGCTATGGAGGCTGCAAAAGCGGTTGGTGATGCTAAAGGTCTTAGCGTTGTTATGACTAAAGACACTGTACTATACGGTGGTGTTGATATTACAGATCAAGTATTGAAAAAACTAGCTACTGATGCAAAAAAATAAACTGTAGTTCTATGTAAGGGAGAACGACAATGAACGGGAAACAACGATATATAGGACTAGTCATATTTCTCGTTGCTGCAATAAGTGCTATGGTTTGGGCCTATGGTTTTGTAACAAATCACCAACAGGGTCCTGATGGCATGTCAATAGGTGTTGTACGCATTGATGATGTACTAGAGTTTAATCCATCCTATGCGGATTATAAACAAGCCAAAAATGAACTGGAACTTTTACAACGGCAATATGAACTTGAACAACAAGCCTTAAATGCCAAGTCAGAGACACAAGATAAACAGTTGAAAACGCTTGCACTGGATTCAACCTTGTCAGATGCTCTTACGGTAGAATTGCAAACTCGTATTGCAACAAAAGAAAATGAACTAAATCAGCAATTAAATGCAAAGCGCAATGAATTAACTCAAAAGTATTTAGCTGAGTTAAAGGTTAGTACTAATGAATATGATCTGGAAATCGTAAACCTTCAACTAGCCTTATATGCCTATGATGCACGTGTATATATAGATGATGCACAAAGAGCAGCGGCTATGGCTGAAAAAGCTAAAAAAGAAGAAAGATTAAAGGACTTATTAGCTAAGAGAAAACCATCGGATTTCGATGTAGATTCAATTAAAGCAAAGGTACAGGCTGAGCTTGCTCCAATGCAACAAAAAGGGCAGGAAGAGCTCAATCAATACGCTGCATCCCTACAGAAGGAATTAGCTGAGAAACGAGACTCCATGGTACAACAACAAGCACAATCCATCATTGCTAATAATAACCTGCCTGTGGCGCAAGAGTGGAATGATACATGGGCAAAAAAGCTTTCAGATAAGGAAGCTGAAGTGAGTGCACTTCATGAGGCCATTTTAGAAGATGTTCGTATGCGCGTAGCAATTATTGCTGAGGAACAACATTTGGATTTAGTTATCATCGATGATGGTGGTAATATTAAAGGGCTTGATATTACTGATGCAGTGAAGGCGTCCTATCGAGTTCAATAAGGAGTTATATTATGAATAAACGTATTAAATCTTTAGTATTAGGTGCATCTTTAGTAGCTTCTATGGCTATCTTAGGTGGTTGTGGTTCTAATAATGTTGGTTATGTTGATAGCGTGAAAGTGGCAAACAGTACTGAAAAAGGCATTGAAATTACTAAAGAAATCAATGCTAAAAAAGCGGAATTAGATGCTAAAATTGCTGCTGCCGATGAAGCATCTAAACAAAATGTATTTAATCAAGCGAATCAAGAATTAAATGCCTTTGCGAATGCAAAAGCGCAAGAATATCGTCAATATCAAGAACAAAAAATCAATGAACTTGTGAAAGAAAAAAAACTTGATGTTATTATTGAGAAAGGCGCTGTTGTTGGTGGTGGCTCTGATGTAACTGATGATTTGATTACAAAAATGGGTAAAGCTTCTGACGACCAAATCAAAGAAGTTGAAAATGCAGCTAAAGCCCAAGAGCAACAAGATGCTCAGCAAAATGCACAACAAGCAGATCAAGCTGCAACAAGTACAACTGAAGCTGCACAATAATTGAGGATTACCACGGGGGAGGAGTTTGCCTTGGAAAAAACTTTACAGGAACTCGCAAATTTAGTAGGCGGTCAACTTATAGGGGATGAGTCTATTGTCATTACTGAGACACGTAGCTTTGAGCAAGCAGTAAAACAATCCATAACTTTTGCAATAGGTGAATATGTTGAACATATTGCATTATGCCAAGCGGGTGCTGTTATCGTTGAATCGGAAGTAAAAAATGCACCGATGGCGCAAATCGTAGTTGATAATGCAAAAGCCGCATTCGCCCAAGTGCTAGAAGTATTCCATCCACCTGTTGTAGTTCCCCGTGAAGTGCATAGTACAGCTATTATTGGCAAGAATGTTACACTTGGTAAAAATGTAGCTATTGGTGCCTATTGTGTTATTAATGATAATGCTGTTATCGGTGATAATGTAACGATTCGACCTTATGTATATATTGGTCATAATGTACGAATTGGGGAAGATTCTGATATCTATGCAGGTGCTATCGTACATGAGAACTGTATTTTGGGTAAACGCGTTGT
Organism: uncultured Veillonella sp.; assembly: GCF_963551295.1. Classification (NCBI taxonomy): domain Bacteria; kingdom Bacillati; phylum Bacillota; class Negativicutes; order Veillonellales; family Veillonellaceae; genus Veillonella; species uncultured Veillonella sp. Next base: position 23,213 of record NZ_CAUVFT010000006.1, on the reverse strand, counting down.
ATTGCGTGCTAAAGCAGTTATCGGTGGTGAAGGTTTTGGCTTTGCCACAGAAAATGGTATTCATACGCATATTCCTCAAGTAGGCAATGTTATTCTTGAAGATGATGTAGAAATTGGCTCTTGCACTACTGTTGATAATGCTACAATGGGATCTACCTTGGTACGTCGCGGTACAAAAATTGACAATCTTGTTCACCTTGGCCACAATGTTGAGATTGGAGAAGATTGTTTCTTGATTGCACAGGTTGGGATTGCAGGTAGTACAAAATGTGGTAACCATGTAATCTTTGCAGGACAAACAGGCTGTACTGGTCATATTACAATTGGAGATAATGTACAATTTGCAGGTAAAACAGGAATTACTGGCAATGTACCATCTAATTCTGTTATGGCTGGGTATCCAATGAGACCTCATAAAGAGTGGTTGAAATTGGCTGCTTACGAGAATCGTTTGCCAGAAATGGTGAAAACTGTAAAACAATTACAAAAAGAAATTGACGCTTTGAAAGCACAGCTTAAGGAGAGCTAATAATCCATGTATAGGTTTATGAAAATCTTTAGTGCCTTTATTTGCTTATTACCTAAAGGTTTGCAATATGCTATTGGTACATTGCTAGGTGAAATTGCGTGGTTAGTGGTGCCACCTAAACGTAAGTGCCTAGCGATAGGCCAAATTTTATTCTGTAATATTACAGATGATCCTAAAGAAGCTCGACGTATTGCGAAAGCTAGCACTACACGCTTTGGCCGTATGATTATTGATGTATTGCGCTATCCTGAAATTAAAGATGGTGCATACAAAGATATGGTGGAGTTTATTAATCGAGAGTACTTAGATGATGCCTTAGAAAATGGTCGAGGTGCAATCTTAGCCGCTGTTCATAGTGGTAACTGGGAACTCCTAGGTGCCGTTCTTGCTTCTGAAGGGTATCCGTTGATTTCTGTGGCTATGAAACAGAATGGTGATGCCGATAAGTTTATCAATGAATATCGTCGGATTATGCATCAACATGTGACCTATAAAACAGGTGTTCGTGAAATGATTAATGAACTAAAAAAAGGTGCATTTTTAGGCCTTATTATGGATCAGGACCCTGGTGATGATGGCGTTCTTGCACCATTCTTTGGTTATGAAACATTGACGGCTGCGGGACCAGCTGTATTGGCTCGTATGCAAGATGTGCCCATTATTTTTGTAACCATACATTATAGTCCGTTTTCTGAGAAATATGAGATTGAAGCGCATTCACCAATTTATGTGGAACGCACAGATGATAAAAAGCGTGATATAGCGGTAACAACAACTCGTCTAAATGAGTTTATTGAAGATTATATTCGGCGATATCCTGAAGATTGGTTTTGGCTTCATAACCGTTGGAAATGGACTCGTCGTTTTTATGGTGAACAAATAGATACACCACCTGATGTTTTTCAATAGTTAATAATTTTAAAGAGATTTTGTTTATGCGATTGTGGAATATCCAAGATGAAACTGATTCCTATTAGCATGGATGAAATCTCTTTTTATTTTATAACATATAATTTAGTGTTTAAAAATAATCTATTAAAATTTTAAAGACTAAGAATAGTCTTTCCAATTAGCGTAATATATGGTAAATTTCTTGTAACGCCTATGCAAATAGGGTATAATACATATTGGTGTATAGTAAACGTGAATTCAGATTATGAAAGGACATTCTTATGAGTAAGCCACAACAAACAATAGAAAAGGCTATTTCATATCAAGGGATTGGCCTTCATAGCGGTGAACCAGTACATATGGTTTTCAAACCTGCACCTGAAGATACAGGAATTGTGTTTGTCCGCACGGACATTGAAGGGAATCCTTCTGTGCGAGCACACATTGATAATGTGACGAACACTATGCGCGCTACCACATTGGAAAATGGTGAGGCAAAGGTATTCACTGTAGAGCATGTGATGGCCGCGTTCAGTGCTATGAATATTGATAACTGTTATATTGAAATGGATTCTCCAGAACCTCCTGTAGGTGATGGCAGTAGTGCTATTTTTGTCAATCTTATTGAAGAGGCTGGTATTAAAGAACAAACAGCACCGCGTCAGGTATATAAAGTGACTCGATCCCATGCTGTTTATGATGGAGACCGTTTTGTTGTGATCTTGCCATATGATGGTTATCGTATGACGTTCACATCTATTAACAGTCATCCGTTGCTGGGCACTCAACAATGTGATTTTGAAGTATCACCAGAATACTTTAAAGAGCATATTGGGTCTGCTAGGACTATCGGATTTATGAAAGAATTAGAACAATTACAGGCCATGGGCCTTGCAAAAGGCGGTAGCCTAGATAATGCATTAGTCTATGATGATGAGAAATGTCTATCTGTACCACGCTTTGATGACGAATTAGTTCGCCACAAAGCATTAGATGTTATAGGAGATTTATTCTTATTAGGACCAATTGAAGGCCATGTAATTGCTTTGAAATCGAGTCATGAACTAAATTCAAGATTGGCTCGCAGTATAATGGAAGAAATAAGGGAGACACAGCCATGATTCTTAATCACGAAGATATTTTAGAAATTTTACCTCATCGTTATCCAATGCTTTTAGTGGATCGCATTGTTGAGTTAGAACCTATGAAACGTGCTGTGGGCATTAAAAATGCTACATTCAACGAATTATTCTTCCAAGGTCATTTCCCAGGTAACCCAGTTATGCCGGGCGTATTATTGACTGAGGCTATTGCTCAAGTTGGTGGTATTGCATTATTGTACCCTGAGGAAAATCGTGGGCTTACTCCTATGTTTACAGGTATTGATAAAGTGCGTTTCCGCCATCCTGTAAAACCTGGCGATCAAGTTCGCATGGAGGTAGATATTGTTAAAATTAAAGGTAAAATGGGCAAGGTTGAAGGCCGTGCCTATGTTGGCGACAAATTGTGCGCTAGCGGTGAATACATGTTTGCCCTTGTATAATAGAATGAGGAGTGATTGTAGTGATAGTTGTAGGCATGGAAAATGCGGAATCCAACATCCATAGTACAGCCATAGTCCATCCAAATGCTAAATTGGGCAAAGATGTAATCGTAGGTCCTGGCGCTGTTATCGGCGAACATGTCGAGATTGGCGATGGCACACAAATCGGTGCACATGTTGTAATTGGTGGTTGGACAACCATTGGTAAGCGTTGTGAAATTTATCCTAACGCATCTATTGGGTTGGAACCGCAAGATTTAAAATTTAAAGGCGAAAAAAGCTATTGTAATATTGGTGATGAAACGGTTATTCGTGAGTTCGTAACTATTAGCCGCGCTACTGGTGAGGGTGAAGAAACACGTGTAGGCAATAATTGCTTACTTCAAGCATGTACACATGTGGCTCACAACTGTATCGTTGGTAATAATGTAATAATGAGTAACTGTGCAGGCCTTGCAGGTCACGCTATCGTTGAAGATCGTGTAGTTATTGGCGGTCTTGCTGGTATTCATCAATTTGTTAAAATCGGTCGTAACGCTATGGTTGGCGGAATGGCTAAGGTGGTACAAGATATCCCGCCTTACGTAATTGCTGATGGTCAACCGGCACGTGTTATCGGTCTTAACTCTGTAGGATTATCTCGTGCAGGGATTTCCGAAGATGTACGACGTGATTTGAAACAGGCATTCCGCATTATTTATCGTTCTGGATTCAGCTTATCCAAAGCAATTGAAGAAATGGAATTACAATTGGACTCTTCCGTAGAAATTGAAAATTTATTACGCTTCTTACGCAATGCCGATAGGGGAATTATGCGTACTCGTCGCGACTAATTATGAGGACCTCGTACAATGTACGAGGTCTTTTTGTGTACATTATAACTGGTTGAGTTTTATATTAATGATAATTTGCATTATATTTTCATAATTATAAAAAGTTTTGATAGATATATTTATAGATGTTTTAGTAGTTAAAAGTAATAAGGAAATTTTAATAAAATGATGAAGAAAAGGGCATAAACCTTGGCTTTTTAATGGTAAAAAGTAGCTATTTATAGTAAAATATATTGTATATGATTATGTCTATTTTTAGGTATTTTCATAGTGAACTTGAAATTACTAATTGATATATAGGCCGTGAGGCCATCTAGGAGGTATAGTCTTGGCAAAGGTAGGATTAATTGCGGGCATTGGTGTTTTGCCTGTAGAATTCATGCGTGCCGCTCATGTATTGGGCCACGAGGTGGTTGTTATCGGTGTAGTACCTGATATTGACCCAGCTCTAAAGGCTGAGGCTGATGCTTTCTATGATATTGGTGTTGCTAAACTAGGTAAAATCTTTAAAACCTTGAAAAAAGAAGAGGTTCAAGAGTTAACTATGCTTGGAAAAGTCACTAAAGAGATTCTCTTTAAAGGCCTTACATTTCCTGATTTAAAAACATTAGGCGTTTTAAAGCGGCTCAAAAATCGTAAAGATGATACGATTATGCTTGCCATCGTTGATGAAATCGAACGGGAAGGCTTTAAAGTATTAGATCAAACAGCATACTTGAAACCTTTTATGCCAAAGGTAGGAGTGCTTTCAAAAGCACAACCTACAGATGAGCAATGGGCTGACATTTGTTTTGGTTTTGAATTAGCTAAACAAATGGGGGGCCTTGATATTGGTCAAACCGTTGTTGTTAAACATAAGGCGGTCATGGCAATTGAAGCCATTGAAGGGACTGACAAGTGTATCTTGAGAGGTGGAGAACTGGGGCGCGGAGATGCGATTGTTGTTAAAACAGAAAAACCAAATCAAGACGTACGCTTTGATGTGCCAGCAGTAGGCATAAAAACTCTCATGTCTATGATTGATAGCGGTTGTAAGGTGCTAGCTGTAGAAGCGGAAAAGACTATTTTCGTACAACAACAAGACGTGCTTAATATGGCAGATCGTCATGGTATTGTTATCTGTGCTGTAGACCAAGAATTTGTAAATTCCAGAAAGGATGCATAATGAAAGTCATGTTTTCCGCCGGTGAAGCTTCCGGCGATACTCATGCGGCAAGTGTAGCCAATGCATTGAGAGAAATAGATCCTTCTGTAGAGATGTTTGGTATGGGTGGCACCCTGATGGAACGCGCTGGTGTTCGTATCGTGTATGACATTAAGAATCTTGGTGTCATTGGTATTGTAGAGATTGTGAAATCATTGCCAAAATTCTTTAAGCTGCGCACGTACTTGAAACGTGTCATGATGAAGGAAAAACCAGATATTCTCGTTTGTGTAGATTATCCAGGTTTTAATATGAAATTAGCTGCGGTGGCTCATGAACTGGGGATTCCTGTTTTGTATTATATTGCTCCAACGATTTGGGCGTGGCATAGTAGTCGAGGTAATACAATCCGTAAGTATGTAACTAAGGTCGCATCTATTTTTCCATTTGAAGCTGAAGCGTATCGCAAGTATAAATGTGATGTAGATTTTGTGGGTCATCCTTTACTCGATATCGTACATCCTACGATGACCAAGGATGCGGCCGAAGAATACTTTGGGGCTCGCAAAGAGGCTAAAAAGGTATTGCTCATGCCTGGCAGTCGTAAACAAGAGGTTTTATCCTTACTTGATACGATGTTAAAAAGTGGTGAGCAATTGATGGCGAAGCATGAAGATGTTCAATTCTTCTTGCCTCGAGCACATACAATTGATCGAAGTGAGCTAGAAGAGTTTATCGATGTTCATAAGGTGCCTGTTACGATTACGGAAGACCATACATATGACTTGATGCAGATTTGTGATGTGTGCCTTGCCGCATCAGGAACCGCTACATTAGAAACGGCTATGATGGAATTGCCAACGGTATTATTGTATCGTGTATCTCCAATTACGTATGGTATTGGTAAGATGGTTGTGAATGTAACACATGTGGGCTTGCCTAATATTGTAGCGGGTAAAGAAGTCATTCCCGAATTATTACAAGATGCTGTCACTCCAGACGCAATTGTGTCTTTGATAGAACCATTGCTCAGCGATGTAGACAAAAATGAAGCTATGCGCAGTGAATTGCGCGAAGTACGTCATAAATTAGGTGAGCCTGGTGCAGTAAAACGGGTAGCACATCTTGTATATAATCTCGGTAAGGAGAAATGTAATGAATAGTTATTCTAGGCTCTTATATTTTGTAAAGCCTTATTATAAGCGGATGCTTTTTGCAGTGTTCTGCATGATTGTCGCCGCTGCAGCTTATTTGGTAGTACCTTGGCTGATTAAGAATGTAGTAGACCAAGTGTTAGATGAAAAGAATATGTTTATGTTGAACCTCATTGTAGGTGCTATCATACTCATCTTCTTAATTCGTGGCTTTGCTACCTATGGTCAAACCTATAACATGTCCTACATCGGACAGCGCGTGATTATCGATGTCCGTGAGGCTATTTTTAATCACTTACAAAGATTAAGTTTATCTTACTTTGATCGCCGCAAAACGGGCGTTATCATGAGTAATCTTACAAATGATGTAGCTGCATTGCAAACGGCCGTGGTAGATAACTTGATTTCTTTTATCACTGAATCTGTAACACTTATCGGTTCCTTGGTGTCCATGCTTCTCATTGACTGGAAATTGACGTTAGTTACTTTTATTACGGTTCCCGTAGTTTTAGTGATTATCAATGTTTTTGGTAAGAAGCTTCGCGTGGCGGGGCATGATGTCCAAGGGCGTGTAGCTGATATTACGGCACTTTTACAAGAGGTAATTAGTGCAGTTCGCGTTGTAAAATCCTTTGCTCGTGAAGATTTTGAGCGTAAGCGTTTTGAAGATGAAAATGATCGCAACTTTAAAGCGGTTATTAAAGCTACTAAATTGACTAGTTTGTTAAGTCCAATGGTTGAGTTTTCTGCGGCAATCGCTGTAGCGGTCATCCTTTGGTACGGTGGTTACTCCGTAGTAACAGGTGCCATCACGGCTGGTTCTTTGATTGCCTTCTTGATTTATGCGATTAACTTGTCCAATCCTGTAAAACGTTTGAGCCAAGTGTATGGTAATATTCAAAAAGCATTGGCTGCTGCTGACCGCGTATTTGAGATTTTAGATACTAAAACAGATGTTGTGGAGAAAACCGATGCTGTTATATTGCCTAATATTACAGGTAATGTAGAATTCAACAATGTTTCCTTCTCCTATGGTGGTGAAAAGGCTGCATTGGAAAACTTCACCTTGTCTGTTAAGGCTGGTGAAAGTGTGGCCCTTGTTGGTCCATCCGGTGCAGGTAAGACAACTCTCGCTAACCTATTACCTCGTTTTTATGATGTAACCGGTGGTTCTATTACAATTGATGGTTATGACGTGAAAGATGTTACTTTTAAATCCTTGCGTGAACAAATTGGTCTTGTACCACAAGAAACAGTTTTATTCAATGCTACTATCAAAGAGAACATCTTGTATGGTCGTTTAGATGCCTCCGATGAAGAAGTGTATGAAGCGGCTAAAGCGGCTAACGTACTTGAGTTCGTTGAAAAAATGCCTGATGGTCTCGATACGATTGTAGGTGAACGAGGCAGTTCGCTATCTGGTGGACAACGTCAACGGGTTGCTATCGCACGTGCTATTTTAAAAGATCCTCGAATTCTAATTTTAGATGAAGCTACATCTGCTTTAGATACTGAGAGTGAAAAGCTTGTACAAGAGGCGTTAGATCGTCTCATGAAAGGACGTACGGCATTTGTCATTGCCCATAGATTGAGCACTGTTCAAAATGCTCATCAAATTGTTGTACTTAATCAAGGTCGCTTGGTAGAGCAGGGGACTCACCAAGAGCTATTAGCTGTTGACGGCGGATTGTACAATCATCTTTATTCCGTTCAATTCTCCAATAAAGGATAACCATGTACTGGATATATAACGTATTGCTCATATTTTATTGGATAGGCTTGATTCCGGTTATTTTATACCGACTTGCCTTTGAAGATGGCTTTTATGAGCGTATCAAACAAAGTGCAGGCTATATGCCCGCTTCGCTATTAAAGAAAATTGAAGGGCGTCGTGCTATTTGGATTCACGCCGCTTCCGTAGGGGAAATTGTGGCTACCAGTCCATTGGTAAAAGAGGTTAAAAAGGAATTTCCTGAAGCTGTTGTGGTTGTGTCCGTAGTTACTGCTACTGGTCATGCTATGGCTCATCGTATCATTCCTGAAGCAGAAGGAATTATATTCTTTCCCCTTGATCTGCCGTATTTAACTCGTAAAATTTTACATATTATTAAGCCGATTACTATTTTACTCGTAGAAACTGAAATTTGGCCAAACTTCTTGCGTATTGCCGAATCGGAAAACATTCCAGTTATGATGGTTAATGGACGCATTTCAGATCGCAGTATGAAACGTTATAAGTATATCAGTGCTTTTACGCGTGAAATGTTACGCTCTATTGAGCGTTTCTGCATGCAGTCCAAATTTGATGCGGCGTATATTGAAAGTTTAGGTGCTCATACACCTGATATTACCGTAACAGGTAATATGAAATACGATCAAACATATGCCACCGTATCATATGAAGAAAAACAAGCTCTTCTCGATGAGTTTGGCTTTGGGAATAATCATCCTATCATTATTGCAGGTAGTACTCACAAAGGTGAAGAAGAGGCTATTTTTGAAACTTTTAAGCAAGTATTGAAAGAGTATCCACAAGCCCGTTTATTGATTGCACCTCGCGAGATTTATCGCGGTCATGATGTACAAAATATTGCAAAGCGTTATGAATTGAGTGCTATTTGTCGTAGTGATATGAAAGAGCCCGTTCATGAAGGTATTCCCGTTGTCGTTTTAGATACCATTGGTGAACTTGGACGACTGTATAGCTTAGGCGATATTATCTTTGTTGGTGGCTCTCTTGTTAAAACTGGAGGTCATAATATTTTGGAACCAGCTGCACATGGTAAGCCAATTTTGGTTGGTCCTCATATGTTTAACTTTAAAGAAATTTTCGCCTTATTAAATTCTCGAAATGCTTGTGAGCAAGTGAAGAATGGCAAAGAGCTAACCGCTATGGTCTTGCATTTGTGTAAGGATAGAGACTTGGCTAACGAGATGGGGCAAAACTGTCTAGATATCATTAAAGAAAATCGTGGTGCTACGCGGCGTAATACACAAGAGTTGCGCTTGCTATTTGAGAAACATCACATTATTCCGTAGTAAGACTAAATTTGTTAGATTAGTCTACTGTATTACATAATAGGAGGAGTCACCTATGAGTGGGGAAGCATTATTCAAATCCATCGTTAGTGGTGAAGATCAATCCGTATTAGGTGATATAGCTCGTTCCAGTTTAGGCCTTTTGAGTAAAGGTTATGAGAAGGCTGTATCAATACGCAATGCTCGATTTGATGAGGGTAAAGGCGTTACAAAAGTTACAGTGCCTGTAATCAGCGTTGGCAACATTACGGCTGGTGGTACTGGAAAAACACCGATGGTGCGATTTATTTGTGATGTGCTTACTCAAAAGGGGCTTCATCCTACTGTTCTTAGTCGTGGGTACCGTGCAGAAGATAATAACAAAAATATTATTATTTCTAAAGACGGAACAATGCTTGTCGAGCCATCTATCAGTGGTGATGAGGCTTGGTTACTGGCTAAGGTTTTACAAAAATCTAATGTAATCATTGGACGTGAACGTTCCAAATCTGCAGAAATCGCTACTAATGAGTTAGGTGCCGATTGTCTTATTATGGATGATGGCTTTCAACATCGTGCACTAGCAAGAGATATTGATATTGTACTAATCGATGCATCCAATCCGTTTGGCTATGAACATGTATTGCCACGGGGACTATTACGTGAACCACTTAGTGGTTTACAGCGCGCTAATATTATCGTTCTTACGAAGGTTGATCAAGTAGCACCAGGTATTGTATCTGGCATTCGAAAGCGATTAACTCAGATGATTCCCAATGTACCTGTTTATGAAACAACACATAAACCGCAATTTATGTATACCTTAGATGAGTGGGCTAATGGCTCTGTTGGGGCTTCTGTAGATGCTTATAAGGAACAACGCATTATGGCTGTAAGTGGAATCGGAAACCCTCAATCCTTTACACAAACGTTGACTGATGTAGGGTATAATGTTGTCCATACTGTGCCATTTGGGGATCATCATGACTTTTCAAATGATGATGTAGTTGAGATTTGGAAAGAAGCATTTGCTCATCAAGCTGATGCTATTTGTATTACAGAAAAGGATGCAGTTAAGTTGAGTCAGTTGCATGCAATTGAAGACTTGAAAATACCGATTCTGGTGCTATCTATAGGGATTGAATTTATTTCTGGGAAACAAGAATTCATAGAAAATTTAGAGATTTAGTGTATAATAATAAGATACACGAATAACAGAAATGGGGTTTTATCGTGAAGTTTGGATGTGTTATTCCTGCGCGTTATGGTTCTACAAGATTACCAGGCAAACCATTAGCTGATATTGCAGGTAAACCTATGATTGAACGGGTTTATGCAAGGGTATCACAAGCTACAAAGACAGTATGTACAATTGTAGCCACTGATGATAACCGCGTATATTCTGCAGTACAACAGTTTGGGGGAACTGTTATGATGACAGATCCTAATCACCCTACAGGAACGGATCGATTAGCAGAGGTTGCTAGTCATTATACAGACTTAGATGTTGTTATCAATGTCCAAGGTGATGAACCGATGATTGATCCAAATCTTATTGATGACTTGGCACATCTATTTGAGGAAGATCCAAACTTACAGATGGCCACAGTAGCTACTCCTTTATTAGAGGAAGAGTATGAGGAGCCATCAGCGGTAAAGGTCATTTTAAATAATCGTAATGATGCGATGTATTTTTCTAGATCTTTAATCCCATATCCTCGCCATGACTTTGTGCGTCCGCCACTAAAACATATTGGCATCTATGCATATCGTAGAGAATTCTTATTGAACTACGCCAAGATGGAACCAACTCCGGCGGAGCAAACAGAATCTCTAGAACAATTACGTGCTTTGGAGAATGGTTATACAATTCGTGTTATTCTAACGAATAAACGCTTTATCGGTGTTGATACACCTGAAGACTTAGCTCGTGTTAATGCAATTTACGAGCAAGAGGAGAAATAAATGAAAACAGTTCAAATTAAAGATATTACAGTGGGTGGTGGCAAAGGGTTATTTGTCCTTGCAGGTCCATGTGTTATTGAGGACTATGACCGCACATTGGCTATCGGTAAACGAGCAAAAGAGATATGCGAACGTTTAGGTGTTCCTTATATTTTTAAAGCTTCCTTTGATAAAGCTAATCGCTCTAGCTTTAGTTCTTTCCGCGGACCAGGTCTTGAGGAAGGATTAAAAATGCTTGCTTCTATTAAGAAGGAACTCAACGTGCCCGTTGTCAGTGACATTCACTCTATCGAGCAAATTGAACCTGCTGCTGAAGTATTAGATATTCTACAAATTCCTGCTTTCTTATGCCGTCAAACTGATCTCGTATACGGCGCTGCTAAAACTGGTAAATGCGTAAATGTTAAAAAAGGTCAATTCATGGCTCCTAAGGACATGGAAAATGTTCTAAATAAAATGAAAGAAACAGGTAATGAAAATCTTATGCTTACCGAACGTGGTTTTAGCTTTGGTTATAACAACCTCGTAGTTGACATGAGATCCTTCCCAATTATGCGTTCTTTCGACTATCCAGTAATCTTTGATGCTACTCATAGCGTTCAATTGCCAGGTGGTGCAGGAACTAAATCTAGTGGTAATCGTGAATTTGTACCAAATTTGGCACGTGCGGCTGTGGCTAGTGGCGTAGATGGGTTATTCTTTGAAGTACACGATAATCCTGAGGAAGCATTGTCTGATGGTCCTAATATGTTGTATTTAGATCAGTTTGAAGCTGTGCTTCGTGATTTAGTAGCTATTGATAAAATCGTAAAAGGTTAGGGGCGGTATTTGTGACTATTTTAGAACAAGCGGCACAGGTGCTTCATGAGGAAGCTCGTGCTATTGAAGAATTAAGTTCTCGTTTGGATCACAATTTTGTAAATGCTGTAAATATGATTTTGGCTTGTAAGGGCCGTGTAGTATGTACAGGAATGGGAAAATCTGGTCATATTGGTCGTAAAATTGCGGCTACCTTGGCTAGTACAGGGACACCGGCACTTTTTATGCATCCTGGTGAAGGCGTGCATGGTGATCTCGGTATGATTACTCAAGATGATGTAGTGTTAGCATTTTCTAATAGTGGTGAAACAGGAGAAATCATTAGTATTTTGCCGTCTCTGCGCCGCATAGGAGCTAAATTAATCTGTGTTGTAGGGAAACCAGAGTCTACATTAGCAAAAAATTCTGATATTGTATTGTTGGCAGAGGTAGAACGAGAAGCTTGTCCATTGGGTCTAGCACCTACTACAAGTACTACTGTTGCTCTAGCACTAGGTGATGCGTTAGCAGTATGTTTATTGGAACGCCATCATTTTACTCCAGAAAACTTTGCTGTATTCCATCCAGGAGGTTCCTTAGGTCGTAAATTATTGTTGACTGTAGAAAATATTATGCATGGTGGCGAAGATAATCCAACAGTATTTAAAGGGGCTATTGTTCGTGATGCACTCTTTGTAATGACAGAAAAAGGGTTAGGTGCTACAAATGTTATTGATGAAGAAGGACATTTGTTAGGCCTAGTTACTGATGGTGATGTGCGTCGTGGACTTGATTCTGGCAGCAATTTTTTAGAATGGCCCGTAGAGGATATGATGACGTCTATGCCGCGTACGATTACAAAGGATAAACTGGCCGCAGAAGCGCTTCATTTGATGGAGAAAAATCAACCCCGCCCTATCACCGTATTACCAGTGGTTGATACTAATAATGTATGTCTTGGCATTGTTCACATCACGGATTTATTGCGTAGAGGCATTGTATAATGAATATTCAATGGATTGTTCTTGATGTTGATGGAGTTTTATCAGATGGAACTCTAATTTACACATCGACTGGAGAAGAGCTCAAAGCTTTTTCTGTAAAAGATGGTTTAGGCTTGACTGCGGCTCGTAAATCAGGGATAAAGTTAGCAATTATCACGGCTCGCGTATCTCCGATGGTAGAGCATCGTGCGAAGGAGTTACACTTTGATGAACTTCTTATGGGGTATGCTAATAAAACTGAAGCATTAAGAACTCTTTGTAAAAAACATCAAATCGACTTAGATTCGGTTGCTTACATGGGGGATGATCTTAATGATTTAGGAGCTCTTCAACTCGTAGGTTTGCCAATGGCACCAAATAATGCGGTATTAGAGGTTAAATCAATAGCTAAATTTATTTCTACCGTCAATGGTGGACATGGTGCTGTTAGAGAGGCTGTAGAATATATCTTGAAGAATCAAGGTTTATGGGATTCTGTTGTTGCAGATTATGCGCGAGAGGCCCATGCTCATGGACAATAAAGGAGGTGGGCAGAATGAATAACGAATGGCAATACCATTTAGTTAAAGGCATTAGTTGGCTTGTTTGTCGACTACCATACAAGCTCATTTTGCTCATAGGCGCTTGTTTAGGTCCTGTATATGGGCTAATAGCGAAGAAGCAAAAGCTTAGAGGCATAAATAATATTAAAATTGGCATGAATATGAACGATCAAGAGGCGGAACAATTAATTAATAAGTTGTTCAAGAATCTTGGTCGCAGTGTTATGGAAGTATTATACATGCCAAACCTGACGAAATCCTTTATCAATAAACACATAGAGATGCGTGGTGTTGAACATTTAGAAAAGGCCATTGCTGAAGATAAGGGAGTTATCGTTCTTACTGGCCATGTAGGCAACTGGGAATGGATGGGGGCTGCTATGGCAGCTCATGGATATCCTTCCACTACAATTGTTAAGAAACAACCTAATGCTCAATTTACACGCCTTATGAATGAATATCGTGAGATGGTGGGGCTTGACGTATTTGCTAGTGGTGGCAACGAAATCGTTTCTGCTGCTAAGGCTTTAAAAAAGAAAAAACTTCTTGGATTCTTAGCTGACCAAGATGGATATATAAATGGTTTACCAGTTCCGTTTTTGGGACAAGATTCATCAGCTGTTATGGGACCAGCAACATTTGCAAAGAAATTTGGCTCTCCTGTAGTACCTATTTTTGCATCTCGTAAGCCTGAAGGAGGACATATCGTTCATATCTTGCCAGCATTACATTATGAGGAAACTGGCGATGAAGATGTTGATATGTATCGTCTAACTGAAGCCTGTGTACGTGTTACGGAAGAATTTATTCGTGAACATCCAGATGAGTGGCTTTGGTTCCAACACCGTTGGATGACTAAGATGGATCAAATTATTGATTACGATAAGAAGATAGCTATACGGGAGAGAGCGCATGAAAAACAATAAAAAGTTAATTGCCATTGTGGTCGCTATAGTATTAGCTCTAATCGGTCTTATTGTATTTATTATGAAAGACTCTAATGAGGCTAATTCCACTCAAAATCAAAGTGGACAACTCGTTAATTTCCAAGGTGCGGACTTGCAAGAGGAAAAGGATGGCAAGTTAGTATGGGCATTATCAGCTGAGAAGATTGAATATGACCCGCGTACAAAAGCTATCGTTCTGACCAATTTGAAAGGTCTGTTCTATCAAGATGATGTGACTACTACGATTACAGCTCCTCATGCTGTACTGACGGGTGATCGAAACTCTCTTGATATTGATCAAGGCGTTACTGCTACCAATACGGAAGGTGCAGAATTTAAAACTGAGGCCCTTCATTTTGATAACAAAACGAAAACATTGACATCTAAAACGGCTTTCACTTATAACAGTAAGGATGTAACCCTCACAGGTGACAAGCTTGAGGGCAACATGTCTTTAAAAATTATTAAAGCCATTGGACATGCGAAATTAACAAAGAAGTAATTGAGAGGAAATATGATGAATAAGAAAAAACAGATTGGTATGGCTATATTAGCTGTACTCATGACCGCATCTGTTACAGTTTGGGCTGCAAATGATCCGTTGACTATCAGCGCTGATACATTGTCTTATGATGGCAATTCAGGTCGTGCAGATGCAACAGGTAATGTTGTTATTACCCAAGCGGATAAAACTATGACTGGTGCCAAGGGTTGGTACAATACAAAAACTCAAGAAGCAAATCTTGATGGTGGTGTATCTATGATTGGTTCTGATATGGCCATGTCTGCTCAAGCGGTTCACAGTTACAATAATAATAAATTCACTGCTAATGGTAGCGTTCATTTACAACGTGCTGATCGCCAAATCTTTGGTGACAGTGTTGAGTATAATACTGACTCTGAATACGGTCTTGTTACAGGCAATGCCCGTTTGATTGCTGAAGGGACAACCTTAACCGGTGATAAGGTAGAAGGATGGATGAAGGAAGTTCGTGCTGTAGCGCAAGGTAATGTTACTTTCTCTAATCCCGAACGAAACGTGTCTGGTTCTGCTGACCGAGCTACATATACACAAACGCCAAACCAAAATGATGGAGTGGTACTCTTATCTGGTTCTGCGCATGCCGTTCAAAATGGTAATGTACTGAATGCACCGGAACTGAAAATTCGTTTAGCTGATGATTCTGCTGAAACATTAGGTGGACGTAGTACACTCGTCATTGTTCCGAATAAATAAGGATAATATATGTATATAGAAACCAAAAACTTAGTTAAAACCTTTAGCGGACGCAATGTGGTAGATGGTGTAAGTCTACGCGTTGATAAAGGCCAAGTTGTAGGTCTATTAGGGCCTAATGGGGCCGGTAAAACTACGTCATTTTATATGATTGTAGGCATTGAAAGACCAAGTTCTGGTATCATTACCGTTGATGGCAAGGATATAACAAATATTCCTATGTATAAGCGGGCGGCTGAAGGTATTGGATACTTACCGCAAGAGGCATCAATCTTTCGTTCCATGTCTGTAGAGGACAATATTCGTGCCATGCTACAGACTACGGCAAAAAAGCCTGATGAGATTGAAGCTATCGTGGAATCATTGATTGAAGAATTTCATATTGGACATGTCCGTGACCGTATGGGGATGCAATTATCTGGTGGTGAACGACGCCGTGTAGAAATTGCGCGTTGTCTCGCCTTAGAACCTAATTTCATCCTTCTTGATGAACCTTTTGCAGGTGTCGATCCAATTGCGGTTGCTGATATTCAGCAAATTATCTTACACGTTAAGAACCGCGGTATTGGTATCTTGATTACAGACCATAATGTTCGCGAAACATTGGGGATTGTAGATAAGGCTTATATTTTGAGTAATGGTAAAATCCTCCTAGAGGGTACCCCTGATGAAATTGCGAATGATCCAATCGCTCGTGAACATTATTTAGGGGATAACTTTAAATTATAGGAGGGGCTATGCGATTATTAGATAAATATATTTTAAAAGCTTTTGTAGGCCCATTCCTATTTGGGGTTTTTGCTTTTACTAGTATTTTTATTGGTACAGGCACATTGTTTAGGATTGCTCAATATATTACTGAATATGGAGCACCATTGTTGCTTGTTATGCAAGCATTTGTCTTGGCTTTACCAAGTATTGTTATTTTAACATTCCCAATGTCAGTACTATTGGCTTCTCTTATGACTTTTAGTCGTTTGAGTAGTACTAGTGAAATCGTTGTTATGCGTGCTGGTGGTCTAAGCTTTTTACGCTTGGCCATGCCTGTATATATTATTGCCCTCATCATTTCCATTGGGGCAGTAGCATTTAATGAATTTGTTGTACCTCGTACAAATCATATGTATCAAACGATTGTGCGCGAACAAATTATGAAAAATGCATCACCTCAAACACAAAATCATATTGTGTTAAAAACGATGAATGGTGACGAGCTAGGCACATTGCTGTATGCTAAGAGCTATGATGCTGAAACCAAACAGTTGTCCATGATTACGGTTCAACAATTTGGGGAGGGCGGCAAGTTACAACAAGTTGAAAATGCTGATACAGCTATCTGGAATGGTCAATATTGGGTGATGCAGAATGGTATCATCTATGATCTATCAGCTGGTAATGGTGTTGAACGTACCATGAAATTTAAGGAGCAATCCTTGCCGATTAAGTCTGCCCCAAAAGATATTCAACAAGATCAACGTAAACCTGAGGAATTAACGATTAAGGAGTTACGTCATCAAATCAGAGCTTATAAGGCTGCTTATACTAATGCTAATAAACTTGAAATGGAAATGTACCAACGTTTTACAATTCCGTTGGCAAGTTTTGTATTTGCTCTTGTAGGTGCACCTTTAGGCCTTCAAAAACAACGTTCTAGTTCATCTATCGGCTTTGGTATTAGTATTCTTATCATCTTTATTTATTATGGGGTGATGACCTTTGCTGGTGCCTTAGGGAAAGGTGGAGCATTGCCAACCGTATTAGCTGCATTAATACCGGATACATTAGGTATTATTGCAGGGTTGTATTTGAATTGGCGCGTATCGAAATAACAGATTGTATTCTTAGGAGAAAGGAGGGACATGATGTTAGTAGGTGTCAAAATCTTAATAATTATCGCTCTTATGGGTGGTCTCATTGCTTACATGGGGGATAAGCTAGGCACTAAAATTGGTAAACGTCGTATGTCCCTCTTTGGATTACGACCTAAGCACACATCTATTATAGTTACTATTGTGACAGGCCTTTTGGTTGCAGCAGCTACAGTTGGGGTATTAACCTTTACGTCTCAAAGTGTGCGAACCGCATTGTTCGGTATGGATCAGTTGCGAGCTGATATAAAGCAGCTGAATAATGAGGTTGCTGCAAAGACGCAAGAACTGATTCGTGGGCAGGCTTTGTTAGAACAAAATAAACAAGAGCTTGAAGAACGGATGGCTGAGATCGAACAAATTCGCCGTGAAGTAGAGGCTACAAAAGCTGAATTGGCGAGTGCACAAGCTGCTAAAGACGCAACAGAAGCCGAATTGGCATCTTTACAAGCCTCTTATGCAGAGGTGTCTCAAAAGGTAGCTGAGCTTGAAGCAACACGTGCTAAGATGGAAGCGCATATTAAGAATCTACAAAATACACAAGAACAATTGCAGAATGGCATCATTCATTTACGGGAAGGAACCATTCTCTTCCAAGTAGATCAGCTATTAGCACAAGCTGTTGTACGACCTGGTTTAAGTGAAGAAGATAGTAATAATGCTATTAAACATATTATCGATGATACAAATAAACTTGTTTTACGTCGCTTAGGTATAGAAGATAATGGTCAATCCGTTGTGTATGTAGATCGACAAAATGTTGAGGTAGCTACTCAAAAGCTAATCAATTCCAAGACTCCTATGGTGGTTCAAGTTGTGGCAGCCGGAAATATTATTTCAGGTGAACCTGCAGTTGCAGTTATTCAAGTATATCCACAACAATTTATCTATAAAAATGGAGAGGTAATTCACTCTACGGTAATTGATGGGGGTACTAATGCTCAATCGTCTATGCTTCAATTCTTGAAACAAGTAAATGAGCGTGCTAAGGCAAAGGGGATTATTCCTGATTCCTTATCAGGTGATATTGGAACGATACCTGGTGATGATTTGTTTACAGCTATTAAAAGAATAAGTACTATGCGTGGCAAGGTTCATGTGGAAGCTTATACTGATGGAGATACATATTCATCTGGTCCTGTTCACCTCAAGTTGCGTATTACTCAAATGCCAGATTTCAATGATAAGGCAAAAATGCAAACTAATTAATATAATGAAGGTATGCTGTTTTCATACATTATAAAAGAAGGTCTTATGTAATTTTCAACATAAGACCTTCTTTTTATGTTAAAATATAACTACTGTACTTACAAAGGGGATAATCAAATGACTGAAAATACATATATTTTAGCAGTGGATCCAGGAAATGAGAAAACTGGCGTAGCTATACTCTCACCTTCCGGTGAGATGATATGCCGTAAAATTATTTCTTCAAATACTTTCAATAAAGATATTGAGCGTATTTTAACTGAATATTATGGTATTGTTCATATTGTTTGTGGAAATGGTACAAATCATAAACATTTGTATCCTTCTCTTCAACAAATTGGACGTAATCATAAAATTACAACTAGTTTAATCGACGAATCTCATAGTACAGAGGAGGCCCGTAAATTATATTGGCAATATAATCCTCCTACAGGGTGGCGCAAGATTATTCCTACATCTATGCAATTTCCACCAGAACCTGTAGATGATTTGACGGCTCTCGTTATTGGATTGCGCTATACGAAGCAGTTAGCTCAGAACGAAGCGGCAATCAAAGAAGAAACTATGAGTTCAAGTGAGTTAGAAGAGAAAAGATTACATGCTATGGAGCAGTTATACGGAAAAGGAGATAATCATGACAAGTGAAACTTCAACGCGTAACTGGTCAAATCTTATTATGCGCTGTGTAATGATGATTCTAGGCGCCCTAATATATACGGTGGGCTTAGATTTGTTTTTAGTACCAAATAGCATCATCGACGGCGGTATAGTTGGTATCTCTTTGATGGCTGCGGAACTATCAGGTATTTCCTTTAGTATTTTCGTAGTACTTTTCAACTTACCCTTTTTATATTTAGGCTATAAAGTAATTGGTAAAGGATTTACCTTGTCTACTTTGTTCTCTATTATATGGATGGCAATATTTTCTACCATTGCACACCGCTTTACACCTATTACAACTGACCCATTTTTAGGGGCAATCTTTGGTGGTATAATCTTAGGTATTGGAGTAGGGCTTATTATTCGTAATGGTGGCTCATTAGATGGATCTGAAATCGTAGCTATTATCTTTGATAAACGGTCCACCTTTTCTGTAGGCGAAATTGTAATGGCCATGAATTTAGTTATTCTTGGAGCAGCGGGCTTTGTATATAGTTGGAATAGTGCCATGTATTCCTTAATTGCTTATTTTATTGCTTATAAGATGATTGATGTGACCATCACTGGACTTGAAGAATCTAAAGGGGTTATGATTATTACCGATGCAGATAATTCCAAGATTATTGCTGATGCATTAAATGCTAATCTTAATCGTGGTGTTACTATTATGTATGGAGAAGGCGGGTATTTAAAACAACCGAAACATGTATTATATTCTGTAGTAACGCGGCTAGAAATTACAAGATTAAAGGATACCGTTTATGAAGTAGATCCTACAGCATTTATTACGATCCAAGACGTACATGATGTCTTTGGTGGGAGATTTACGAAAGGTGGTCATTAAGAGGAAACTATGAGTAATAAATTAGGTAGTACAATAGTAAAAGAAATATTAGATTGGATTTATGCTATTGCATTGGCATTAATCATTGCTATGGTAATTCATATTTTCTTGATTCAACCTACTAGAGTGTCTGGGGAATCAATGGATGATACATTACACAATGGACAATATTTGATTGTTACCAAATGGCATCATATTATGAATGATATGCCCGAATATGGACAAATCGTTATTATTGATAGTCGTGTTAATCGTGTTCGTACATGGGTGGATGATGTAAAAGAACCACTGATGAACTATGCATCTGTTTTTAATAAATCCGCTCAAACAAATGATGTATGGGTAAAACGTGTAATAGGTAGACCTGGTGATGTACTAGAGTTTAAAGATGGTTATGTATGGCGTAATGGAGAAAAATTACAAGAACCATATACAAAAGATACAAAAATGAATTATACTCGGTCTACACCTGTAACAGTTCCTGAAGGTCATGTATTTGTAATGGGGGATAATCGCAATCACTCTAGTGATAGTCGTTTTATCGGCCCAGTTCCTGTTGATCATATTCTAGGATTTGTTTCTTACGCAATTTAATAATCGTGAAAGCCTATCTACGATAAATTTCATCGTAGATAGGCTTTTTATAAGTTAAGAAGGATTAAGTTATGTTGTATCTTGTGAAATGTATACTAAATAAAATTTAGCAAGACGGCTAGGTCGAATCTAGATATATCACTTATCAATCTTATAGAAAATAAATAATTCAAACAAATGAATTAATATAAATTATAAGCATAGCTGAATTTAATAAGTGATAATTATTAAATTTGTGGTTATAGATAATAAAATTATCTATTTTTTTAGACTATAAAATGAAATTTTGTAAAATTAAATTTTTAAAAATGCAGTAATAATCTATGTTTTTGGTATAATTTTTATTCATGAAAGAAATTTCATAAAATTTAGTTGTGTAAAATGCTTTACAAAGTTTTGGGGTGGTGGTATATTCACATCAACAGAAAGGCTACGCTACAAAGAAGTGGAGCTAAGATAGATAATTTAGTTGAGGAAACATGGACACTCCTAATACATCTTTCATAGTGATACTACTTATGTAGTGAATGTCTTCTGCAAATATAAATTCTTATTTATAAGAAAGAAGGAATTCATTATGAAAAAACAATTCGCAACAATGTTAGCAGCAACAGCAGTGTTAGGTGTAACAACAGCATTTGCTGCAAATCCATTCTCCGATGTAACTCCAGATAGTTGGGCATACCAAGCAGTATCCCAATTAGCACAAGCTGGTATCGTTAATGGTTATCCAGATGGCACTTTCAAAGGCCAAAACAATATCACTCGTTATGAAATGGCTCAAATGGTAGCTAAAGCTATGGCTAACCAAGATCGTGCTAACGCTGAACAACAAGCTATGATTAACCGCTTGGCAGATGAGTTCTCTAATGAGTTGAACAACCTCGGCGTTCGAGTATCTCGCTTAGAAGACCGTGTAGGTAATGTAAAGGTAACTGGTGATGCTCGTATCCGTTATCAAGGTTCTGAAGACAAAGGTGTTTACAAAGCTAATAGTAAATCTTTAACTGACGGCCGTGCACGTGTACAATTCAATGCTAATGTAAATGATAAAACACAAGCAGTTGTTCGTGTAAAAGGTAATTACGAATTTGGTGACTCTACTAAAGGTTCTCAAGCAACAATCGATCGTGCTTACGTAGATCACAAATTTGGTAGCAACGTATCTGCTAAAGCTGGTCGTTTCCAACAAACAATTGGTGGCGGTTTGATGTACGATGATACATTTGATGGTGCACAATTGAACGTAGGTAATGATAAAGTTCAAGTACAAGGTGCGTATGGTTATATGATTGATGGTGCTGCTGATGGCAACTCCAAATCTGATAACCCATCTGTATCCTATGTGGGCTTAAAAGGTAAAGTTGGTAAAGAATCCTCCGTTGGTGGTTTCTACTCCAGATTATCTAGCGGTAACTTGAACCATAATGGTGTAACAGTTAACTCTGATAAACAAGATGTTTACGGTTTCAATGCGGACTTCCGTAAAAATAAATTGTGGGCTGGCGGTGAATGGTTGAAAGCTTCTAACGTAGATAATTCTCAAGCTTGGACAGCAGGTCTTGGCTATGGTAACTACGACATCGCTAAAAAAGGTACATGGGATGTGAAAGGTCAATACTTCAACCAAAAAGCTAATGCACCAATCGTAAGTTCCACTTGGGATCAAGCATATGATTTAACAAATACATCTAATGGTTACAAAGGTTACATGGCTAGCGTAGACTACGCAGTACAAGATAACGTAGGTTTATCCGCAGGTTATGGTTTCAACTCTAAAGACCAAAGCGGTAATGATCTTTCCGATTTCTATCGTGCAGAATTAAATTACAAATTCTAATTTCCTCACAAACAAAAAAAGACTTCTTCGGAAGTCTTTTTTTTGTTGCATAAAAGTATTATGAATTATTTTATATATAATAGTATATATATAGTAAAATGTTTTATAAATACATAATATTAAAAGTAATCGAATAATTTAGTGGTTATCAAGAATTATATCCCTTATATTGTAGGATATATTTATAAAATCTTTCTGTATAGAGAGATAAATTTCTTATTAATTATATATATATTAATAAGTTTAACTTAATGAAAAATATAATAAAAATTCTCAATTAATAGAAAGGGATATAAAATTAAATTTTTTTATGAAAAAAATTATATCCTATAAAACTAGATAAAATCTAACTTAGCAAGCATTTTAAGTTATAAAAACAAGATAATGAGAACACAATTGAGAAAAAAGGGTTTACACGAAAAAGTGGTTGTGCTAATATCACCGTACGAGAAGTAGCAAACACATGAAACGAAGAACTTCGATGCAGAATGTGGCGAGGAAACGTGGACACTCCCAAAGATTCTTAATCTGAAGAACTGAGTAGAATGTGAATGTTATGACTTGTAACATTTTATTTTCTATTTTTTTCAGAA